>CAIZQU010000110.1 GCA_903935205.1 uncultured cyanobacterium
GCCTCGCTGGACTCGAACCAGGCCCAGCCGTCGCGGGGCAGATCGAGCTGCTCTCGGCCCTCGCGGGTGAGGGTGTAGCCGGGGGCATGCACCACGTTCGGCGCGAACTGGAGCGCCTGGTCCTGGAGGCGGTAGAAGCCGCTGGTGTCCGCCTGGGGTGCGGCCGGAGCATCGCCGGGACCGGCAGCCGGGGTGGATGCGGTGGTTTCAGTCGGGGTGGTGGTCGTCATGGCGGTGGCTCAGTAGGTGATCGTCCAGCCCTTGCTGGTCGCCAGCTCGGGCTGGTGCCCCGGCTGCTGGCTGCCCGGTGTGCCGCCGATGGCGATCGAACCACCGCAGCTGATCGGCTCGAGATTGCGGTAGAGAGCATTCAGCGCGGCGGCGTCCAGCGCCGTCCAGCTCACATTCACCGTGATCGACTCGTCATTGGCGGCGCCCAGTCCCACCACCTCGATGCGACCGAGGCCGTAGGAGCTGGAGAAGCCGATCTGGCCCCGGATGCCGGAGAGATCCAGGGCCGGGATGATGCGCAGCGGCGTGCCATCGAACATGCCGTCGAACTCACGGCCCCGGCGGGTGTCGAGCAACGGCAGGGTCACGAGCGAGCCGCCGTAATCGTTCAGCCAGGCGAACATGTAGCGGAACGAGCGGCCGTTGCTGGTGTCCAGCGGCGGCACGGCGACCAGCGAGGAGCAGCCGGAGAACATGTAGCTGAAGTCCCGGCCGGCACTGGTGTCAAGCAGGGGGATGTTGCGCAGGGAGGTGCAGTAGTAGAAGAACTCGGTGAAGTCCTCGATCCGGCTGGTGTCCATCTCCACCGCCTGCAGGGTGTAGCAGTAGGAGAAGAGTCGCGGCGCCTCGATCAGGGCGTGGGAGAGCACGCGCACGCGCTCCAGCAGCGTCTGCTGAACCATCAGAAGCACCTCCAGGACAGAACGAGAGAGAGCAGGTCGGCAGCGATCGGGTAGGGACAGGAGCGCATCAGTCCTCTCCGATCTGCAGGGCGGTGAGCACCGGCGAAGCGATCGCCACATCCAGCCAGCAGCCCAGCGAGGTGTTCGCCCAGGATTCGTCCTGCAGGCTCAGGGCGCTCAGCTGCTGCCCCTGCTGCGGCGTCACGGTCACGATCGCCTGGCGGTAACCACGGGCCGACTCGCTCCCGTCCAGCTGGGGATTGTCGTAGCTGTAGCGATGCCGCACCAGGGTCGGCGCCAGGTTGATGGCGGTGAACTGCCACTGGACATCGAGCCAGAACCACATGCCGTTGTTGTGCAGCGCTTGCTCAAACACCAGCACCACCTGGCCGTTGCGCTCCTCCAAGCGATAGCGATCCGGCGTGAGCAGCTCCGGGCCACCCCAGCTCACCTTGATGGTGTTGGCCTGGCGGTGGGTCCAGGCCCTGCTGTCAGTCGACAGGCCGGGGTGGTACTCGTTGGCTGGCGTCCCCGCGAGTGGTGTAATTCCCCCGGCACCCCCACCCCTGCGTAGCCGGGGTGGGGCGCGCACCTCAGGCGATCGGCTCCACGGCTGACGTTGCAAGGGGTGGGCAGGCCCGTTTCCCTGGTTCGAGTACCAC
>CAIZQU010000111.1 GCA_903935205.1 uncultured cyanobacterium
ATGGCGGCAATGACGGAACGGATCGCCAATGCAGTCTGCGTGTGTAGGCCTTGCCCGGAGAGGGACCTGAGGTCTGCGGAGCTTTATGCGTAATCAAGTGGTTCTATGTCTGGCAGAGACCTGATACTCTCTGGGAGGATCTCAGGACTGTGTGGCAGCTTGATATGGCTGATTCGCTACTCGTGGTATAAATATCAGTGTGAGCGGCCTACCCGCCTATCGCTGGCAGTATTCGCATCGAGCCTGCAGTTCGCTTTTTCAGGAGTCCCCAATTACCTGGCATCTCCCAACCAAATCACCTCTTGACGGTCCACAATGGGTGGATTGCCTGTCCGCTAGACCCTTAGCAAGGTGGGGACAACAGTTCAAAAAGAGTTCAAAACCTCCAGATGGACCAGCAGCACTCCCCAAAACCCTCTCCAGCACTTGCTTTTCAGGGAGTGCCTAGCAAAGTGGGGAACCACTACTGATGACCAGCTCAGCTCCCGCCTCCCCCCCGGCCGCCGCGGCCGAATCGGCCAGCGCCGAACGCTCCGTGGTGGTGCTGCCCATCGACCCGGGGCTGATCTGCCTGCGCAGCCTCAGCCCGCGTCGGCTCCGCTTCGAGGTGGAATACGGCCTGGAGCGGGGCACCTGCGTCAACAGCTTTCTGGTGGAGGCCGGCAGCGGCCCCGATGGCCAGCCGTTGCCGCCGGTGCTGATCCATCCCCCCGGCGCCTCCTTCGCCGGTCCCTGGCTGGAGGCTTTGGCCACCCTGGTACCGGCCGATGCCGCCCTCAAGGTGGTGGTGGGCCATGTGAACCCCAACCGGGTGAGCCTGCTGCGCCAGATGGCCCGCCGCTGGCCGGCGCTGATGCTGGTGGCCTCCAACCCCGGCGCCCGCCTGCTGGAAGAGCTCTGGAGCCAGCAGCGCCCCAGTCCACCGGCCGACGGCGGCGCCAGTCCCCCCCCGGCCGCCAGCGAACCGCCGCCGCCCCTGCCCCCGATCGATGTGGTGAAGCAGGAGGCCGGCCGTGATCTGGCCGGCGGCCACCGCCTCACCCTGATCCCCACGCCCACGCCCCGCTGGCCGGCGATGTTGATGGCCTTTGAGGAGCGGACCGGCCTGCTGCTGAGCGGCCGTTTCTTCGCCGCCCACCTCTGCAGCGCCACCTTCGCTGAAGCCACCCCCAGCAGCAGCGAAGAAGACCGCCGCTACTACTACGACTGCCTGATGGCGCCGATGGCCCGCCAGGTGGAGGCGGTGGTCGATCGGCTCGATGAACTGCCGATCCGCACGATCGCCCCGGGCCACGGTCCGGCGATCGCCAGCAGCTGGCGCAGCCTGCTGGCCGACTACCGGCGCTGGGGTGAAAGCCAGGGCCGCACCGGCCTGACCGTGACCCTGCTCTACGCCAGTGCCTACGGCAACACCGCCGCCATCGCCGATGCCCTGGCCCAGGGTGTGTCGCGCAGCGGCGTGCGGGTGGAGAGCCTCAACTGTGAGTTCGCCGCCAGCGACCAGCTGATCGCCGCAATCCGAAGCGGCGACGCCCTGCTGATCGGCTCCCCCACCCTCGGCGGCCACGCCCCCACTCCGATCGTCTCCGCCCTGGGCACGGTGCTGGCCGAAGGAGACCGGGAGCGGCCGGTGGGCGTGTTCGGCAGCTTCGGCTGGAGTGGTGAGGCGATCGATCTGCTGGAGAGCAAGCTGCGCGATGGCGGCTTCCGCTTCGCCTTCGAGCCGATCCGGGTCAAGTTCAGCCCCGACCCCGCCACCCTGCGCACCCTGGAGGAGACCGGCGTGGCCCTGGGCCGCCAGCTCCTGGCGGAGCGCCGCCGCAGCCAGCGGCGTCAGGCCGCCGGCGGCCTTGAGGACAACCGCAGCAACCCGGCGATCCAGGCCCTCGGCCGGTTGGTTGGATCCCTGTGCGTCGTCACCGCCCGCAAGGGCGAGGGCAGCGGGGCCCTCTCGGGGGCGATGGTCGCCAGCTGGGTGAGCCAGGCCAGCTTTTCGCCGCCGGGCTTCACCGTGGCGGTGGCCCGGGATCGGTCGGTGGAGAGCCTGCTGCACGTGGGCGACCGCTTTGCCCTGAACGTGCTGGCGGCGGGGCGGGAGACCGGGCCGATGCGCCAGTTCCTGCAGCCCTTCCCCCCCGGCGCCGACCGCTTCGCGGGCCTGGATCTGAGCGACACCCCGGGGGGACAGCCGATCCTCCCCGATGCCCTGGCCTGGCTGGAGGCCCAGGTGGTGTCGCGGATGGAATGCGGCGACCACTGGCTGCTCTATGCCCAGGCCAACCAGGGCGGCCTGCTGGATGCCAGCGGCACCACGGCAGTGCACCAACGCCGCAGCGGCGCCAGCTACTGAGCCGGCGCCGTACTCGACGCGGCTGAGACCGAAGCCCCGCTGCCCAGCGGCTCAGAACCGAAAGGTGACCCCGGCGCCGAGGTGATGAACCCAGCCGGCCTCCCCCACCTGGGTGTTGTAGACGGGTTGCCAGTGGGCGAAGAGCTGGGAGCGGTCGGTGAGCGGGTAGGTGAGGGCCAGCTCACCAGCCCAGTCGACGCGGCCGGAAAGGCTGGCGTAGCTGCCGGGGGAGTAGAAGCGTGGCCCGGCATCGAGGCTGACGTTGAGGAGATCGACGTTGAAGCCCAGCCCCAGGCGACTGTCGGTGTAGGTGCCCAGATAGGTGCCATCGGAGCTCCAGCCGTTGCGGTTCTCCAGGGCCACGAACAGTCCGTCAGCGATCGTTTCCAGGCCATCGCCCAGCGCGAAATTCAGATCCCCATCCCCCAGCGCCAGGGTGGCGGCGAGGGCGATCTGCTGGCTCAGGCCCTGTTGATCCTCTCCCTGGCTGGTGGTGATCAGGTAGGGCATCCAGGTGGCGCTCAACTCCAGGCGGCGCGTCGGCTGGTAGAGCACCTGCAGCCGACCCTTCAGATCGGTGCGTCGCCAGTTGGAGCCCGGCGGACCGTGGTCGTGGCCGTGGCTGTCGATCCCGTCGTGCAGCTCGTCCTCTCCGGCGGGCTCGACGCGGCCATAGAAATGCTCCGCCTCACCCCAGACCAGCGCCGGACCGAGCTCCAGCTCCAGGCCCAGGACACCGCCATCGCTCAGGCCCCACTCCAGCACCGTGCCGAACTGGGCATCGATGGCGTAATGGCGGGGCTGGCCATCGAGGTTGGTCTCGAAGCCGCCATGGCCTTCGACCGTGATCACGGGCACGAACCGGAACGCGCCGGGGGCCACCCGACTGGCCTGGCCATCGGCGCCGTGGCCATGGGCCGGAGCTCCGGCCACCAGGGGGAGAGCCGCCAGCAGGCCGGCGGATAACGCCTGGCGGAAGGGCCGGCGGCAGGAGGGCAGCGCCATGGCAGCACGGAATGGGGATGGGAACGGAGCGCGAGGAGTCATGGAGGTGGTGGCCGCTGCCAGAGGGCGCGGGCCTGCAGAAGTCCTGGGGGGGGGGCGAGCAGAGCCGGGAGGCCGGGGCCGCGGGCTGCGGGGCGCGCTGGCCTTCAGGGGATGGCGGCCCAGCGCTGCTCCAACCGCTGGCCTCCGGCCCGATCGCAGCGGCCCCCCTGGCCGGTGACGAAGGTGCAGACGTTGGCGGTGTGGGTGGCCACATAGCTGGCCTTCGGGGCCAGACCATCGGCGACCAGGGCCACGGGACTGAGGGGCACGCCACTGCGCTGGGAGATCCGCCGGAGGGTCTTGTTCGGTGGCAGCCGCTCAGGGAAGATCCGCCGGGCACCCGAGGCCCTCAGGGCCTCGCTCACCTGCTGGAGACCCTGGGGGCGCAGCAGGCCGGCGGTGCTGAAGGAATCCATCACCGCCAGCTCCCGCACCCCGTAGCGGCGGGCAAAACTGCGAAAAGCGCGATGGCCGCTGGCCAGCACCCGGGCCTGAACGGGCACGGTGGCGATCTGACGGGCGCTCCAGGCGTCAAGGTCGTTCAGCACGGCCTGAGCCGACTGGCTGCGGGAACGCAGGCGAGAGTCCTGGCGGATGAAGGGGGCGAGCCGTTCGGCGATCAGCCGCACCATCGCAGCCCCCTGGCGGGGATCGTGCCAGACATGGGGATCGCGGGCGCCGCCGCCAGCCTCAAGAGAGGGACTGGCAGGCACCGCCAGTTCCGCCACCGCGACCTGGGGCCTGCGCCCCTGCACCCTGGCCAGGGCAGGGGTGAGACCGTAGCCATTGACCAACACCAGATCCGCCTCCGCCAGCAGCTGGCGATCCCTGGGCCGCAGCGCCGCCTGATGGGGATCCTGGGCGGACGGCAGCAGACAGATCACCGGCAGCAGCCCGTCCGCCAGGGTGCGGCTCAGATCGCAGAGCACCCCATCGGCGGCCACCACCGTGGCCGCCCTGGCGCTCCCCGGGGTGAGCAGCAGGCCGGCGCCGATCAGCAGGACCGCTGGGGGGGGCCACCGGCGGAAAAGGGCGCGAACCGGGGTGGAGCGGCGACCGGGGAGGGGCAGAAACAAGGCGATGGCCGCGAGGGACAGGGGGAGAGGTGGCGAAGGGCCCAGAGGGAGGAGTCAGCAGCAGCGGCCGGGCGCTGGCCGGGGCAGGCGGCGCCGGGGCCGGAGGTGGGCAAGAAGGAGAACCGCCAGGGTGCGGAGCCGCGAGAACGGCAGGAGCGGATCGCCGGGCCGCGCCATCGGCATCCAGGAGCAACAGGGGGCCAGACGGGAAGGACCGGGCCCGAAACGCTTGAACGAGAACCGCTTGAACGGGAACCCCTTGAACACCCCTGGACAGCCCCTTGAACAACAACCGCTTGAACGATAACCATTATCACGGCTTTGGCCATAGGATTCGCGGGCCTTCCGTCAGGGCCTGGCTTCGCGGGCCTTCGCCAGGCTCCCCAGCGACACCGCCGTAGCCGAACCAGCCCGTTCGGGGAAAGCAGCTGGCTTCCCCAAGCAGCGAGCCTCCTGCCGCCAGCCCCCTGGTCACGCCTCACCCCTGCCACACCGTGCTTGAGGTTCAAGACGTCAGCTATCGCTATCCAGGCCAGAACGCAGCCCTGGCCCTCGATCGGCTGAGCCTGACCCTGGAGCCCGGCAGTCTCACCGCCCTGCTCGGCCCGAACGGCGCCGGCAAATCGACCCTGCTGCGGCTGCTCCTGGGCCGGATCACCCCCTGCCGGGGACGGCTGCACTGGCGGGGGCGCCCCCTGGCTCCGCCCCACCGTCCGCGGCTGGCGCTGCTGCCCCAACGCCAGGCCATCCAGTGGGAGGTGCCGATCCGGGTGCGCGATCTGGTGGCCCTCGGCAGCCTGGCTCCCGCTCCGGCGGGCCCGCCCCGCGCCAACCCGCCCCTCGCCGTCGAGGAGGTGCTGGCGATGCTTGGCCTGAATGCCGTCGCCGACGCATGCCTCTCGCGGCTCTCCGGCGGCCAGCAGCAGCGCGCCCTGCTGGGTCGTGTCCTGATGCAGAACGCCGAACTGCTGCTGCTCGATGAACCCTTCACCTTTCTCGATCCACCGGCCCGTGGGCAGTTGCTGCAGCTGCTGCGCCAGCAGGCGGAGCAGGGGCGCATCGTGCTGGTGAGCAGCCATGACTGGGGTAGCTCCCTGGGGCAGTACGACCGGGTGCTGCTGCTCGCCACTCGGCTGCTGGCCGATGGCCCTGCGGCAGCGGTGCGGCCTCTGCTGATCCAGCCATGACGTCCGGCCAGGACGCCATGGCCTGGTGGATCCCACCCCTGGCGATGGCGCTGTTGGCGGGTGCCAGCGCTGGAGCGGCCGGCCCGCTGCTGGTGGCCCGGCGACGGGTGCTGCAGACCAACCTGATCGCCCATGCGGTGCTGCCCGGCCTGGCCCTGGCCCTGGCCACGGGCCTCGACCCCCTGCTGGGCGGACTGGCCGCTAGCCTGCTGGCCACCGCGATGGCGGATCGGTTCAGCAGCCGCAGGGACCCTCCGGGCCCGGCCCCGGAGGTGGTGGCCAACACCCTGCTGGCGGCCAGCCTGGGGCTGGCGGTGGTGCTGATCCAGGGCCTGGGCGTGGCGGTGGATCTCAACGACCTGTTATTCGGTGATCTGCTCACCGCCGGCCGTGACGACCTGCTGCGGGCCGGCCTGGCCCTGGCCCTGCTGCTGCTGTTGCTGGGCTGGCGCCAGCGGGAGCTGGTGTTTCTGGCGGTGGATCCGGAGGGGGCGACCGCGGCCGGGCTGCCGGTGCGGACCCTGGGTCAGCTGCTCAACCTGGCCACGGCCCTGGTGATCGTCAGCGCCATGGCCTCGGTGGGATTGATCCTGGCGATCGCCCTGGTCTGCGCACCGGCCCAGGTGGGGCTGAACACCGCGAGCGGCCTGGGCCAGGCCACGCGCCGCTCAGCCGCTCTGGGGATGGGCCTGGCCGGCAGCGGCTTCTTCCTGGGGCTGCTGCTCGACATCCCCCCCGGCCCACTGATCGCCTGCCTGGGGGTGCCCTTGCTGCTCTGGGGGGATCGCCTGTTCGGCGGGCCTGGTGGCGGATCGGTTCCTAAGGTCGGTCGCGAGGATTTGCAACCCACCGGCGATGGGCCCCCCATCCAACCCAACCGTGCCCCCGGTGCCCCTGAATCCGCGGCAGGAGCTGCTGCTGGAGTCCCTGCGAAGGGCCGGAGCGGAGGTGAGCAGCCAGGAGTTGCACCGGCGCCTGAGTGAGACCCAGCGCAGCATGGGCCTGGCCACGGTCTACCGCCAGCTGCGCTGGCTGCAGCAGCGGGGCCTGGTGCGCAGCCGCCTGCTGCCGAGCGGGGAGACGCTCTACGCCCCTGTCGACCACGACGCCCATCACCTCACCTGCGTGCTCTGCGGCAACAGCGTGGCCCTGCCGGTCTGCCCCATGCACGACCATCCGCTGCCGGCGGATCTGGCGGGGGGCTTCCAACCGCTTTTCCACACCCTGGAGTACTACGGCCACTGCGCCGATTGCCAGAGCGACCCGGATCAGCCGCCCTCGCCCACCCTCCCCCCGGCGCCATCCCACCCCGACAGCTGAGCGCCGCCCCGCCACCCGGAGGGACGAGCAACCAGAATGGCGAACAAGTCATAGTCGTTCCGACTTCGGCTAAGATCGGGACAGGTCCTTCCTGCCGTCGTCATGGACACCTCCATCCCATCAACCCACGCCAATCTCGAGGCCGCCTTCGGGGGCGAGAGCATGGCCAACCGCAAGTACCTGTTCTTCGCCGATGTCGCCAAGCGGCTCGGCAACGACCAGCTGGCCCGCCTGTTTCGCGACACCGCCAACCAGGAGACCGAGCACGCCTTCGCCCACTTCCGCCTGCTCCACCCGGAGCTGGTGGTGAACGATCCGGAACGTCTTGACCCCGCCGCCCGGGCTGCGATCCTGGCCCGCTGCCTGGAGCTGGCGATCGAAGGGGAAACCTACGAGTACACCACCATGTACCCCGAATTCGCCGCCAGGGCCCGCATCGACAAGGATGGGGCCGCGGTCGCTGCCTTCGAGGAGCAGGTGGCCGAATCCCAGGACCACGCCCAGATCTTCCAACGGGCTGCCCGCAATTTCGGTCTGCTCGCGCCGATCGAGCAGCACCATGCCGAACGCTATGGCGTCGCCCTGGACGCCCTGCGGGGCCGTGGTGTGGCGGGCGAGGCGGACGAAGCGGCGACGGGGCTCTGGATCTGCAAGGTCTGCTCGATGATCTACGACCCCGCCGTCGGCGATCCGGATTCCGGCATCGCAGCGGGCACCCGCTTTGAGGACATCCCAGCGGACTGGATCTGCCCCATCTGCGGAGCACGCAAGGCATCCTTCATTCCCTACCGCGAACCTGCCCTCAAGGCCGCCTGACGTCTATCAGCCGCTCCGCCTCGCCCTCGATGTCAGCGGGACCACAACAGCACCCTGAGACTCCCGCCGCGAAGGCCACTTCCCCCCTGCCACCGCAAGGTTTGGCAGGGGTTTTCAATGAAGATGTAGTGCTGAATACAGCTGTGATTCTTCTTCGCAGACCATGACATCTCCGCCCATCCTTCAGACACTGTGGCCCAACACCACCTGCCCCTGCCCCGATGGGCCCCAGAGCAGCCGGCCCACGACGCCGGCCCAGCACCACCAGCCTGCTGGCCGCCAGCGGCGACCCCGCCCAGGGGAACCCATGGCCTGATCTGGTGAGCCAGCCGTTGGCCAGCGTCCGCTACCGCGGCTTCGTGCTGATTCCCCAGGCCGATCTGACCTGGTTGATCCGACCGGAGCGCAGTCCGATGCGGATCCTGCCCTTCCGGGCGCCGGCGAGTTCACTCACCGATGTCAAGGCCCTGGTCGATTGGCGCCTGAAGCAGGACGGGGACCATTGAGGGCCTCGGACCAGGGCAGGGGCGGGCCTCAGGCGGCCTGAGGAGGGGTGGGACCGCCGCCGCCGCCACCGGCCTGGAAGGGAAGAACCAACGTGGCCCAATGATCGGGTCGCTGGGGCTTGGCCCGGCGGGGGCGGCGCACCCCGAAGGGAACCCGGACGACGTTGGTGCCCTCAATCCTCTGAATCCCACCGGCGCTGCCGCTGGGTGGCGTGGCTGATCCGTCGCCCTTCATGATCCCCTGTGCGCTGAATGGCTGATCAGACGACCCTTGAGGCCGGCTGGCACGGCAATGATGCGCGATCCACCCGGTTTTCGGTAGCCCGGGGAACCGTCAGGCGGCCAGTTCGGTGACTGCCACCGCCTCCACGGATGGACAGGTGCAGACCAGGTGGCGGTCGCCATAGGCGTTGTCGATGCGGGCCACCGCAGGCCAGAGCTTGCGGGCACGCTGGTCGAAGCCGGCGGGGAAGGCCGCCTCGCTGCGGCTGTAGGGCCGATCCCAGCGATCGGCGGTGACCGCCGCCAGGGTGTGCGGAGCCCGCTTGAGGGGATTGTCCAGGGGATTGGCATCACCGGATTCGATCGCCGCCGCCTCGGCCCGGATCGCCACCATGGCGGCGCAGAAGCGGTCGAGTTCGGCGAGGGATTCGCTCTCGGTGGGTTCCACCATCACCGTGCCGGCCACCGGCCAGCTGACGGTGGGGGCGTGGAAGCCGTAGTCCATCAGCCGCTTGGCCAGATCATCGACCTCCAGGCCGCAGCTGCGCTTCAGCGGCCGCAGGTCGAGGATGCACTCGTGGGCGACGCGACCACCGGCCCCCCGGTAGAGCACCGGGAAGTGGGGATCGAGCCGTTCGGCGATCAAATTGGCGGCCAGCAGGGCCACCTGGCTGGCGGTGCGCAGACCAGGGCCACCCATCATCCTGATGTACATCCAGCTGATCGGCAGGATGCCGGCGCTGCCCCAGGGGGCCGCCGACACCGGGCCGATCGCTGCGCCCGGATCTCCGCCCACCGCTGCCAGGGGATGGCCGGGCAGGAAGGGGGCCAGGTGGGCCGCCACCCCGATCGGACCGACCCCCGGACCGCCGCCGCCATGGGGGATGCAGAAGGTCTTGTGGAGGTTGAGATGGCAGACATCGGCTCCATACAGACCGGGCTTGCAGAGGCCCACCTGGGCATTGAGATTGGCGCCATCGAGATACACCTGACCACCCTGACCATGCACCAGCTCGCAGATGCGGCGGATGCCGGTCTCGAACACGCCATGGGTGGAGGGATAGGTGACCATCAGCGCCGCCAGCTCGGCGCCATGGGCCGACACCTTGGCTTCCAGATCGGCCAGATCGATGTTGCCGGCGTTGTCGCAGGCCACGGCCACCACCTGCAGGCCGGCCATCACGGCGCTGGCGGGATTGGTGCCGTGGGCGCTGGTGGGGATCAGGCAGATGCGGCGATGGGCCTCTCCGCGGCTGCGGTGCCAGGCGCGGATCACCATCAGGCCTGCGTATTCACCCTGGGATCCGGCGTTGGGTTGCAGCGACACGGCGGCAAAGCCGGTGATCGCCGCCAACCAGGCCTCCAGGTCGGCCACCAGACGGGCATAGCCCGCAGCCTGGGCCGGCGGGGCGAAGGGATGGAGCTGGGCGAAGCTGGGCCAGCTCACGGGCGCCAGCTCGGCGGCGGCATTGAGCTTCATGGTGCAGCTGCCCAGAGGGATCATGCCGTGCACCAGGGAAAGGTCCTTGGAGACGAGATGCTGGATGTAACGCATCAGCTCGGTCTCACTGCGGTACTGATGGAACACCGGCTGGCGCAGCCAGGGATCCGTGCGCAGGGGAAGGCCGGCCAGGGCCCAGGGGGAGGCCTGCGGGGCCACCGCCAAACGAGCCCGCAACACCTCAGCGGAGGAGGCGGCAGCGGCAGCATCGCCGGCCAGGGCCGCCAGCAGCCGTTCCAGTTCTGCCGGCTGGCTGAGTTCGTCGAGGCTGATCGCCAGGGCTTCGGCGGCGCTGTCCGCCAGGCCGTCGCGACCGATGCGCAGGTTGAAGCCGGCCGCCTCCGCCCGCTGGCGCAGGACAGCCGCCTCGGAGCTGTTCAGCACCAGGGTGTCGAAGCCGGGCCCGGGCTCCGGGCGAAGTCCGAGGCTGGCGAGGGCTTCGGCCAGGGCCTCCCGCAGCGAAAGGATGCGGCGGGCGATCGCCTCAAGCCCATCGGGGCCGTGATGCACCGCATAGAAACTGGCCATCACCGCCAGCAGCACCTGGGCGGTGCAGATATTGCTGGTGGCCTTGTCGCGGCGGATGTGCTGTTCGCGGGTCTGCAGGGCCAGGCGCAGGGCGGGGTTGCCCTCGGCATCCCTGGACTGGCCGACCAGACGGCCGGGGATCTGACGCTTGTAGGCCTCGCTGGTGGCGAAGAAGGCGGCGTGGGGACCGCCGAAACCCATCGGCACCCCGAAGCGCTGCAGGCTGCCCACGGCGATGTCGGCACCGAGATGGCCCACCGGCGCCAGCAGCACCTGGGCGAGGGGATCGATCGCCACCGCGCTGATCAGTCCCTCGGCGCGGCAGGCGGCCAGGAGAGGAGCCGGATCCCAGAGACGCCCCTCCACACCGGGCAGCTGAATCAACAGGCCGAAGGCATCGGCGGGGAAGGGGGCGCCGGTCGCCTCGGTCAGATCGTTGAGGTCCTGGGCCGCCAGAGCTGCGGCCATGGCTTCGAGATCGACGCTCTCCAGCACGATGCCCAGGGGCTCGGCCCGGGTGGCGAGCACCGCCAGGGTCTGGGGCAGAACGGACCGATCGACCAGAAAGCGCTGGGCCCCGCGGCGGGAGCTCACAGCAGCAGCCAGGGCCATGGCCTCGGCGGCGGCGGTGCCTTCATCGAGCAGCGAGGCGTTGGCGATCGGCAGCCCGGTGAGCTCGCTCACCAGGGTCTGGAAATTGAGCAGGGCTTCGAGACGGCCCTGGGCGATCTCGGCCTGATAAGGCGTGTAGGCGGTGTACCAGCAGGGGTTTTCGAGCACATGCCGCTGGATCAGCGCCGGGGTGGCGGTGCCGAAATAACCCAGGCCGATCAGGCTGCGGGCCGAGCCGTTGGCGGCGGCGATGGCAGCCAGCTCGGCCAGGGCTTCGGCCTCCGAGCAGGCGCTGGGGAGCCCCTCGGCCGCCGCCTCGGGGGGCAGCAGGATGTCGGCGGGAACGACGGCAGCCGCCAGATCCTCAAGGGATGCGAGGCCAAGCTCGGCGAGCATCCGCTGCTGATCCTCAGGCCCGGGACCGAGGTGGCGGATCAGAAACGGCGCTGCCACAGATCAAAGTCAGAGGATTTTGATCCTAAGAAAAATGAATGGATCGCCGGCTCCAGGCTGGGCGGCGGCAGAGCCGTCCCTGGGATTGGCGCTGAGTCAGACCGCTCCCGGGCGCGCGTTCGCCAGGGCCTGCGGGCGTCGGCCCTGAGCGGAGCCGGTGCCCACGCAGCCAACCGGGACCGCCAAGCGCCCGGGCCTGAGGCAGATCGAGGCGGTGCGGCGATCGATCCGAAGCCTCGATCCGCCCGCCCGCAGGCGGCGCTCAGTGGCCCTCCACCGCCGCGGCATAGGCCGCAGCATCCATCAACCCGTCGAGCTCAGCGGGATCGGCGGGTTCGACCAGCAGCAGCCAGCCTTCGCCGTAGGGATCGTTCTGCAGTTCCTCAGGACTGGCCAGCACGGCTTCGTTGCGGGCGACGACAACACCGCCGAGGGGCGCCAGCAGATCCTCGACCGCCTTCACCGATTCCACCGACCCGAAGCTGGATCCCTGGCTGATCAAGGCACCCACCTCGGGCAGGTCAACGAAGACGATGTCGCCGAGCTGATCGACGGCGAAGGCGCTGATGCCCACCCGCACCTGGCTCCCCTCGCTGCGGGCGTATTCATGGCTGTCGGCGTAGCGGCAGTCGTCGGGGATGGGCAGGGCCATGGGCGGCAGACAAGCGGAAGCTGGCCCCAGTTTGTCGGAAGCGGCGCCGCTGCCGATCAGATCCGGATCAAGGAGGCGGCGGCCAGGGCTTCAAGGGCCCGCTCCAGGGCGATCTGCTGGTGGCTGTGGTGGGTGCCGCCCTGGGCGTAGAGCACATAGGGCTCCCGCAGGGGGGCGTCGGCGGAGAACTCGCTGGTGCTGCCATCGATGAAGGTGCCCCCCGCCATCACCAGCTCAGTGGCGTAACCGGGCATCGGCGCTGGTACCGGATCGAGGTAGGAACCCACCGGCGAAGCGGCCTGAAAGGCGCGGCAGACCAGCTTGAGGGCCTCGGGGCTGCCGAATTTCACCGCCTGGATGCCATCGCTGCGTTCGGCGCCCGGTTGGGGATTCACCGCGAAACCCAGATCAGCGAAGACCTGCGCCACCAGCTCGGCGCCGATCAGGGCTTCGGCCACCATCTGGGGGGCCAGAAACAGTCCCTGAAACAAGAGGCGTTGCTGATCAAAGGCGCTGCCCCCCTCGCTGCCGATCCCCGGAGCGGTGAGGCGGCAGCAGGCCTGTTCCACCAGCTCCGCCCGTCCGGCCACGTAACCACCGCCGGGGGCGACGGTGCCGCCGAGGTTCTTGATCAGGGAGCCGGCCATCAGATCCGCACCCACGGCGGTGGGTTCCAGGTCCTGCACGAGCTCGCCGTAGCAGTTGTCCACGAAGCAGAGGCAGTCGGGCCGCAGCTCCTTGACCCGATGGCAGAGCTCACCGATCCGGCGGACCGGGAGGGAGGGGCGCCAGCTGTAGCCGCAGCTGCGCTGGATCAGCACCATCCGGGTCGGGGGCGCCAGGGCCTCCTCCAGGCGGTCCCCATCGACCTGACCATCGGGCCGCAACGGCAGCTCGTCGTAGGTGATGCCGAACTCGGCCAGGGAGCCGGAGCCATGACCGCGCAAGCCGATCACCTCCTCCAGGGTGTCGTAGGGGCGGCCGGTGAGGGAGAGCAGGCGGTCGCCGGGCCGCAGCACCCCGAACAGGGCGGCGGCGATGGCATGGGTGCCGCTGACGAACTGGAGGCGCACGGCTGCGGCCTCGGCCTGGAGCACCCGGGCGAAGACCCGATCAAGGGTGGCGCGGCCCAGATCACCGTGGCCGTAGCCGCTCACCGTGGCGAAGTGGTGAACCCCAAGCCGCTCGGCGGCAAAGGCGGCCAGAACCCGCTCCAGGCGGGGCTTCACGGCGGCTGTGTGGTCAGCGGCGCGGGGGGCGATGGCCCGCAGGGCTGCAGCCACCCGCTCCGCGGCGATGGAAAGGCCAGGGCCTGAGAAAGCGGACATGGGCAGAGAACGAGCTCGTCCGACCTAGCCAGACCAGGGCGCCGAACGCAGCCACCAGGGCCGAACAGCCCATGGCGTGAGGCTTTGCGCACACGAACCCGAATCGGTTGACAGAAGCGGATCCGTCGGTAAAGATGCTTATACTGCTGACAGATGTGATGCGTTCCGCGATGGTTTCCACCAGGAAAATCTCCAATGTGACGCTCCTAGGCCTGGGCACTGGTGTATTGCTAGCGACAGGAGCTTGTTTATTCCCTCTGGAAGCTTCTGCCAAATGGGTCCGTGTGTCTGTGCGTGCAACCATGGATTCCGGCCAAGAGATTTATAGCCCAACAGGTCAACAAATAGTACAACCAATTTATCCCTCCTTTATTCTAAACAACTATAACGCTACATCCATAAGCAACGGCACGGCATCGTGGACGCAAGCTGCCAATAATTGGAGTTACTATCCTTTGTTTGGCTTCGGCACCCTCGTTGATACGGATGGACTTTACGGGGATAGCTATAATGCTAGGAATACATTGACAAGCAGCCCAGACATGTTCAGATTCACTAATAGACTGAATGCCAATCCAACTTTCACCTTGAATACTGGTCGTGCCAATAATGCGACCGGCTATTCACTTTATCCAGCAAACAATTCTGTGCCGAAAGCACTTTCCAGCGTTAACCTGACTGGAACCATTCAAAACTTTAATGCTACAAACTCCAACACCGATGTAACCCAATTCATTGCTTCAGCACTAGGAAGTAATACTTCACAAACTTATAACTGCTTCACAACCTGTACCGGCCTGTTCAACAACGAAGAAGATATGCTTTCATTGACCTGGGATCAAATCACCTTCGAAATGATCGAAGCCACCCCGTCTCCACTGCCAATCTTTGGCGGCGCAGCGGCCTTCACTTGGGCTCGCAAGCTGCGTCGCCGCACATCGGCTACAGCCCAAATCAGCCAGCATAAAGCCTGATTGCTTGAACAAGAAATCTCTGCGCCTGGCCATCAATGTCAGTTCATGGTCGATTCTTGGAACATATTTCATTGCCGTTGCAACATCCTGCTATCCTGTTGCCCTACTCGATCCATCCTGGCAGCTCAATTTAACAACCAATCTGGTTGACAACGGTGGCCTTGCGCTCATCAGTCTGATTCTGTTTGCATTCGCAGCCAGCATCAACCCTCGCGATCAGCAAAGTTATGCCGCCATTTTTCGTTGGGCTATCTGGCCCATGCTCGGCTTTCTTCTGATTCCGCCCTTGCATCTTGTTGGCAGCATCAGGCTCCAAGAGAAAGTGCGTATCGATCATGTCAGTCGCTATGAGAAAGCCGGTCGTCGTCTCGAAGAATTGGCCTCCAAGTTGAAAGCGGCAGGCAGCAGCAAAGATATTGATTTAATTCTTCGCAGGTTCCAGGGCAATGGTCTCACTGCGCAGCAGCTCAATCTGCCCCCGAATGCAATCCGTCCTCAGCTGTTGAACCAGCTGGAGGAAGCCCGTAGCCAACTTCTGCAGCAGATTCCATCGAAACAGGCTTTACAACCCCTGCCATTGATCATCAATGGTACCCGAATCATTCTGTCCTCCTTGGTTTATGCCCTTGCCTTCGCCGCCATGGCAAGGAGACCCAGGGCCCAGATTTCCCTGATCGAGGAACTGACAAATCTCCTCGAAACCCGCAGAAGTGCAGCCCAGGCTCGCCATCGCGAACGTCAGGCGTTTCTTAAAACCATCGCCGACTCTCAACTTGAACAGCAGGCTCTTGCGGCTGCACAAGAAGAGCAAAGCGCAACCATGTCGGAAGCCGAGTCAGAGGAGATTCAGGAGATGCCTGCGCCAGCCAATCAAGATCCTGTCAAACCAGAATCTTCCACAAAGCACCGGCGTGGCGTTGACCTCGATTACTTTGAGGCTCTCAGCCAGGATAGTGAAGCGGAAGATTCAGAAAAGAGCGTCTAAGCGGAGCGGCTCAAGCTGGTAACAGGATTGTCGGGGACAAGCTGTCGGCGACCGGCGAGGCGAGCGCGATCGTTCTAATTTCCTAGTTTATATCGCAAAGTCCTATTTTATATTCATTCATTTTTGCTGCCACGTCCGTCGTCTGTAAGCACACAGCCGAGGCGTCGCCGGCCTGAGATGGGCTGGATGCCTGCTCCTTGCCAAGCCGTGTGGCTCAGACGCAGAGGTGGAGGTCGCTCTCCCTGTCCGGCTAAGGACCGAGGACCAGCCGAGAGGATCGCCTGCTCCTGATCAACACTCATGCCAACAGGCATAAAGGGTACCTTCTCGCCCCATGGGGGCTGCGGAGACAGGGCCCCCTGAAGCGTGCGCGAAACCGCAAGAGCGATGGCGCCAGCGCCTACATAGAAAGTATGTTGGCAGGACAGACAGGCCATCGACATGGTGGTTCAGGTCCTTTCCCGCCCAAGCAGTTCTGGCAGGTCCTCCGATGAAAGCCCCTAGCCGCAACGCCTCCCAAAGCCTGATCCTGGTGGATGGAGCCAGCGCCGATCTGAACCAGCTCCTGCTGGGAGCCCGACTGCCTGCAGGCACCATCCCCCCCTGCCCCGACCCCCTGGTTGCCATTGGGGAGCTGATCCGAGCCCAAGGGGGCTCGCTCAATAGCCCATCGATCTTCAGCACCCTTCATCTGGTCTGCCACGGGCAGCCCGGAGCGATCCTTGTGGGTGGACAGCGCCTCGATACAGGGTCCCTGACGGCGGCCGCCTCCGAACTGGCCCGCTGGAGGATTGGCGAGATCGTGCTCTGGAGCTGCCAGAGCGGCGCCGATCCGGCCTTTGTGGCCACCTTGGCCGAGCTCACCGGTGCCCGCGTTCTGGCCACGGACACGCTTCTCGGCTACCAACGGCCCGAGCTGGTCTGCGGCAACAACTCCCTGATTCTCACCGATCTGTTCCAGACGGAGGTGTTGGAGCGGTGGGGTGGAACCCTGATCAACGAATACGATGTCAGGGGAAAGCAGCTGAACTTTGCCTTCGGTTCCGCCACCCTGATCCCCAACAGTGGCGGGTTCACCGACGGTAGCTATGCCACGGGAACGAAGTTTTACTATGACAACATCGTATCGGTCAAAGACGCCAACGGGAACGATGTCAAGATTGGAGCGATTGTCACCTATATCGCCAAGACGGACCGCACAAGCCTGAAGGTTTTTGACAGTTCGACACTCCAATACAACACCACCACCTTTCCCGAGGCCAACGCGTTCTTTCAGCCCAACCTGGAAATCCTCAACCAATTTCCCAGACTGGAAGAAGGCTGGGCAGATTTTGGAATTGAGTTTGTTGAAAACTACAATGCGACCAGCTATCAAGGCGATGCCGTCTTGCTTGATAACCTGGTTGTTGATATCTATGACATTGATGGCAGCGGCGCGTCTCAGACACCCAGACAGTTTGTTGAAGTCGATACCGTGGGCGGCTATTCGATTCTGGCTCCCTCATCAGTCACAACTGGCAGCAAGTTGGACATTGTCGAAACGGACAGTAGCATCCGTTTTCAAGCCAAGCTGAGCGATGGCGCCAATTACACCCAATTACCAGGCACAACAGCCGGTGATGCCATCCGGGTCAGCCTGAACTATGACAATGGCGTATCAAAGTTTAGATTTCAGATCGGCGACTTTAACTATGGCCAAGAGTTGGGCGCCCTCAGCAATGCCTATTACGCTTTCAATTTCGGATCGAACCGTAGCTGGAGTGGCCCCACCTACAATTTCGGCCTCAAGGCTCTTGACACCCAGGTGTCCGAATGCGGCGGCAGCTCTTTGCTGACCGTGTGCATTGTTGGCCCCGAAGCCGTTAGGCCAACAGCGAATATCACCGTTGATTTACTTGATTTCATCAGCAAGTCACCGGTCGGCTCGCTCGCCAATGCCGTCGCCAACCCCGATGGCACGCTGACAATCAACAATGAGTTCATACTCAGCAAAGCGCAGCTGATCTTCACACCAGAGAATTGGTCCACGCCGCAGACCATTACCGTCACCGGCCTCGACGACAGCGCCTTTGACGGAAACTTCCGCTTCCAGGGATTACTGAAAGCGACGACCACAGATGATTACTACACAGGAATCAGCACGGCTGTCACGATTGAGAATCTTGACAATGAAATAAGCATCGAGGGCTGCAGGCTATTGCAGACAACCCCCTGGGCATGTTTTAACATCCAGACGGTAGCGGGTCGCGTGCTCCAATTCAATACCATCGATGGCAGCACCACCGGCATCGCTGCAGCCGCGATCGAGATCTCAAGCGATGGCGGTCAGACCTGGATCAATTACTGCACAACCACCAACAGCAGCAAAACCAAGGCCGATATCTACAAGGTTCCTGGCAATGGACTGGCAGCGATCAAAGTGCGGGTAGCGATCAGTCCCTCGGTGATCGCCAGCGGGTTGGCAAACAACAGCTTCAGCCTGGAGGTGACCTCCCCTGGCGTCCCCTGCCCTGCCCTGGCCACCGCCAATCTCGTTGCGCCAGCAACCCTGGGAAACAGGGTATGGCTCGATGCCAATTTCAATGGCATTCAGGACAGCGGTGAACAGGGATTGGCCGACGTGACGGTAGAGCTTTATCGAGAGAACAACGGCCGCACCACGGGGCCTGCGATCGCCACCACGACCAGTGCTGCTGATGGCAGCTACAGCTTCACCAATCTGGAGCCAGATGCTTACATCGTTCGATTCATCAGCCCCGATGGTGCGGTTCTGGTCGCCGCCAACCAGGGTGACGACAGCGCCGACTCTGATGCGGATGACGATGGTTTTAGCCAGACCTACAACCTGGCCAGTGGTGAAAGCAATGAGTCAGCAGATGCTGGCTTCCTGATGGTCTCATCAATCAGCGGCACCATCTATCACGACGTCGACAACAACGGAATCCAAGGTCTTGGCGAGGATGGTATCTCAGGAGTTGTCATTCGTCTGACCGGAACGGACAGCGCTGGCAAGCCTGTTTCCATCGTCACCAGCAGCAATGGCAACGGTGACTACTCATTCACCAATCTCCTGGCCGGTAGCTATACCATCAGCGAAAGCCAGCCCCCGGGGTTCCTCGATGGCATCGATGCCGCCGGCAGCAATGGCGGCAGCGTCGGCCCTGATCAGATCAACACCATCAACCTGGCCGCTGGCACTGATGCCAGCGGCTATAACTTCGCTGAGATCCTGCCCGCCTCAATCGGCGGCATCGTCTTCCACGATCGCAACAACGATGGCTCCCAGGACGCCGGCGAACCGGCCATCAGCGGCGTCAGCATCACTCTCAACGGCAGCGACGACCTCGGCAATGCCGTCAGCCTCAACACCCTCAGCGACGCCGCCGGCTCCTATTCCTTCACCGACCTCAGGCCGGGCACCTACACACTCAGTGAAACCCAGCCCCAGGGCTTCCTCGATGGCAAGGATTCCATTGGCAGCAGCGGTGGCACGGTCGGCGACGATCTGATCAGCACCATCACCCTCTCCCAGGACAGCCTGGCCAGCGGTTTCAACTTCCGCGAGATCAAGACCGCCGGCTCCTCTTCCTTCCCCGCCCTCAGGC
>CAIZQU010000112.1 GCA_903935205.1 uncultured cyanobacterium
CTCACCACGGCCAGCTTCTTTCCCCAGGCGTTCAAAACCCTGCAAGGAGCTGATGTCAGCGGCATTTCACTGCGGACCTATGGCCTGCTCACCGTCGGCATCGCCACCTGGGCGGTGTATGGGCTGCTGCTGCGGGATGGTCCCCTGATCGCAGCCAATCTGTTGACCCTCATTCCTGCCTCTGTCGTGCTGCAGCGGCGTCTGGCCCTGGAGTTGCAGCGCCGCCGCCGGCCCCCTGAAGCGGCCGGGCGAAGCGCCATCAGGCACTGAAGGTCTGACGCGGGGAAATCGGGTAGGGGATGCGGCGGTGGCGCATCCGGCGCCAGACCCGCACGAAGGCTTGAATCACCAGTTCGAGCTCAGCCCGCCCGATGCCACTGTCCGCCAGCTGGCCATCGCTGCGGCGGGCCTCCACGATCCGCCTCACGGTGGATCGGGCCTCGTCCTCGCTGGTACCCGGAGGCAGGGAGCGCAAGGCGGCTTCACAACCATCGGCCAGCATCAGAATCGCCGTCTCGCGGCTGCGCGGTACCGGTCCGAGGTAGCGGAACCGCTGCTCCGGGATCGAGGGATCGCGCAGGCGGGCCTGGTGCAGGAAGTACCCCATCTTCAGCGTTCCCTGGTGCTCGGGGATGAAATCGGCGAGGGGGCGCGGCAGGCGGTACCGGCGCGCCAGCTTGAGTCCATGGTCCACGTGCTCCTGAAGGATCGCAGCACTCCGCAGGGGATCGTCGAGTTGCTCGTGGGGATTGGCTCCCCCCTCCTGGTTTTCGATGAACCACCGGGGGCCATGGAGCTTGCCGACGTCGTGGTAGAGAGCGCCCGTGCGAATCAGATCCACATCGGCCTGAATCGCCCGCGCTCCCTCCTCGGCCAGTCCACAGATCATCAGGGTGTGCTCAAAGGTGCCTGGGGCTTCCGTGGAGAGACGGCGCAGCAGGGGGCGTTCCAGATCGGCCAGCTCCATCAGACGGGCGCGGGTGAGCAGCCCGAAGGAGATCTCCACCAGCGGCGCCAGCAGCAGCCCGGCCAGGAGCAGCCCGGCCACCAGCAGCGCCTCCCCGACCAGATCAACCCCAGCGGCGGCGGAGCCGCCTGGTGGTGTCGACGGCCAAACGGGCAGGACTCTCACGATCGCCTGCAACAGAACAGCCCCGAGCGGAAGCAGCAGGGCCAGCTGAAGCAGCTGGGCCCGGTTGCGTTGGCGTGCCGCCAGCACCGCGGCGAAGCCCGCCACCAGCGCGGCCACCAGCAGACGGACCTCCAACCCCGCCCCGAGCGGATAGGGCCAGAGCAGGCTGGCCACCGCCAACCAGGCCAGGGCAGCCGGGGTGCCAAGACCCTGCGCCAGCAGGAGCGTCGGCGGCAGCAACAGGGCCATGGGGCTGGCGTGGTCCCCCAGCCAGAGCTTGCAGGCCTGGACCACCAGCAGCATCGCCAGGGCCAGCAGGGCCTGGCGCGGTTCGAGGCTGGCCCGCCAACGCCGCATCACCAGCACCATCACCCCACAGGCGGCGAGGGCTTCGAGCAGCTGGGCCAGCCAGGGACGCAGCAGGGGCCGACGGTTGATCAGGGAAAAGTGGTCGAGCACATCAAAGGCCTGGGAGCTGATCGGTTCCCCCTGGCGGATGATCAGTTCCCCCTGGCTCACCCGCAGGCTGGGCAGCCCCTGCATGGTGAGCAGTTCCTCGATCCTTCGCTGGCTGAGGGAGGGATCGTTGCGCAGATTGCTGCGACCCTGCAGGCCCTCGGTGATCAGGCGGCTGCCCAGGCTCCTGGCCTGGGGCGGTTGATCGGCCAGCTGGAGGGTGGCGGCGTTGAGGAGCTGCTCCTCCGCCACCGTGGCCACCACGCCCTGGCTCAACATCCGCAGCTGGGCCTGGCGCACCGCCTGCTCCCAGCCCAGCAGCTGGACCGGTGTCAAGGATCCGAGCCAGCGCCGCTCCTCGGCCGTCAGGTTGAGCGAATCGACCCGTTCCAGGTCGATGCGTTGGCGATCGCGAACCTCCGCGAGGCGCCGCTCCAGATCGGCTTGAAAGGCCTGGCTGGCCCGCTCATCCACCACCTGCACCTGGGCGCGGGGAACGATCCGGCTGCGCCGTCGCTCCAGGGCTGCGCTGTCGATCACCAGCGCATCGGCCGGAGCCCGCACCGTGAAAGGGGCGGGAATGCCGGGCCGAAGGCTGGGCTCCACCAGCAGGGGCCAACTGGAGAGGATCGCCACCAGCAGGCAGAGCAGCAGCACCGAGAGGTTGCCCAGGCCCCGCCAGGGCACCAGGGCCTGGCGGGGCCTCTCCAGACGCAGCAGCGCCCTGGCCACTTGCCGGAAGGCCAGCGGCAGCTGGCGAACCCAAGTCGACATCCTGAAGGGGGTCGGCCGAACCAGCCGCTCGTGCTGCCCGAGCTCGCCGCTCCATTGCGCCATTGGTTCAGGCTAGCTCCGCCGCGCAGCGAAGCCTCAGGGGCTGGCGACTTTCGCCCCCTTCGCCATGCTGGAGCGAGTTGCTGCGCTGGCATGGCCACGCTGCTGGATGGCCGCACCCTGGCCGCCACCATCGAAGGACATCTGGCCGAGGTGATCCGGGCGGGGCTCGCCAGGGCCGGGCGCCCTCCGGGCCTGGCGGTGCTGCGGGTCGGTGACGATCCGGCCAGCGGTGTGTATGTGGCCAACAAGGAGAAAGCCTGCCTGCGGGTCGGCCTCCGCAGCCTGGGCTGCCAACTGCCCGCCACCACCTCGGCGGCGGAGATACAGGCCACCATTGAGCGCCTCAACACCGATGCAGAGGTCGATGGGATTCTTTTGCAGCTGCCTCTGCCGGCGGGTCTGGAGGAAGGTCCCCTGCTGGCTGCCATCGACCCCGATAAGGATGCCGATGGCCTCCATACCCTCAATCTGGGTCGGTTGCTCAAGGGGGAGGAGGGGCCCCGCAGCTGCACGCCTGCCGGGGTGATGGCCCTGCTGTCCGCCGCCGGGGTCGAGCTGGCTGGCAAGCGGGCGGTGGTGGTGGGCCGCAGCATCCTGGTGGGCCAGCCCATGGCCCTGATGCTGCAGGCCGCCGATGCCACCGTGAGCGTGGCCCATTCCCGCACCCGCAACCTGGCGGACCTGACCCGTCAGGCCGATGTGCTGGTGGTGGCGGCTGGCCGACCGCGGCTGATCGGAGCCGAGCACATCCGACCCGGAGCGGTGGTGGTCGACGTGGGCATCCATCGATTGGAACCGGATCCCGCCGATGGTCCCGGCGCCCGCGGCAGGCTCTGCGGCGACGTGCGGTTCGAAGAGGTGGAACCGATCGCAGCGGCCCTCTCGCCCGTTCCTGGCGGGGTTGGCCCGATGACGGTGACCATGCTGCTGGTCAATGCGGTGACGGCCTGGTGTCATCGCCATGGCCTGCCCGCTCCGAATCCTGCGGATCTGCGGGGGTAGGGGCCCGCATCTGCCGCGCCAGGCCATCGCAGACGCCCCGGCGGTCGAGGCTGGATTCAGGGAACGGCCTGGAGGAAAGGCAGTGATCAGCGAGGAAACCAACCGCCTGCGCCACCCCGGAGTGCTGCTTGGGCACCAGGAGGTCGGCCTGGGGAAAGGAGCACCGATGGGGGCGGCGATCCTCTGGGTCGACAACGCCGCCACACGCATCTACTGGATCAACGATCAGGGCCTCAACGGTGAAGGGGCCCAGTCGATCAGCCACTGGCTCAACGGGGAGATCACGCTGCACAGGGAGAGCAACACCACCCCCTATCTGGCCAGGATCGTGGCGATGTTGGAGCGCATCGAGCGGGCTCTGCTGATCGGACGCCGCTCGGAGGGAGAACGGGCGGGGCCCCCGCCGTCAGCCGATGGCAACGGCGACGCTGGGCCGATCCGTGAATGGGAGCTGAGGCGGGTGCCCGATCAGAACGAGGGGGGGGTGCGGTCGCTGCTGGTGCCGGCAGGCTCGGGGGGGCTCGAACGCCTCACCCGGCTGCTTGAGCGGGACCGCCCCGACCTGCACCGCCGGGTGGTGGCAATCCTGGCCCTGGAGACGGAGCATCTGGACGACGCCCTGCTCTTCGCCCTGGCCCGTCGCTATCTCCATCCCCAGCTGGGCACGGTCCACCGCTGAGCCGCCGCGGCCCATGGCCTGAGAGAATCCGGCCAGCGCGTAGGCATCCATGACCGCGGCGGTAACGACAGCCCTGCACCCGGCTCCCGGCTCGTTCGACTTCGCCGCCTATCTGGAGGGGGCCAGGGTGCGGGTGGAGGCGGCCCTCGATGCCTCCCTCGGACCGGAACGGCCGGAATCCCTGCGGGAGGCGATGCGCTATTCGCTGTTGGCTGGAGGCAAGCGGCTGAGGCCGATCCTCTGCCTGGCGGCCTGCGAGCTGGCCGGGGGCGACGCCGATCAGGCGATGGCCACAGCGGTGGCTCTGGAGATGATCCACACCATGTCGTTGATCCATGACGATCTCCCCGCCATGGACAACGACGACCTGCGCCGCGGTCGACCGACCAGCCACAAGGTGTTCGGCGAGGCGAACGCGATCCTGGCCGGTGATGCCCTGCTCACCCGCGCCTTCGAGATGGTGGCGCTGCGCAGCCCTGGCGTCCCCCCTGAGCGGCTGTTGCAGGTGGTGGGAGAGCTGGCCCTGGCCTCCGGTGCCCCCGGATTGGTGGGCGGCCAGGTGGTGGATCTGGAGTGCGAGGGCCAATCCGTTGATCTCGACACCCTCGAATACATCCACCTCCATAAGACCGGGGCCCTGCTGCGGGCCTGCGTGATCAGCGGCGCCCTGATCGCCGGAGCCCCTGACCCCCTTCTCCAGGCCCTTGGCGTCTATGCGCGGGGGATCGGTCTGGCTTTCCAGATCATCGATGACATCCTTGATGTCACCGCCAGCAGTGAGGTGCTCGGCAAGACAGCCGGTAAGGATCTGACCGCTGACAAGACCACCTATCCCAAACTGCTCGGTCTGGAGGAATCGCGCCGTCGCGCTGATGGCCTGGTTCTTGAGGCCAAAACCAGCCTGGAGCCGTGGCGGGATCGGGCAGCCCCCCTGCTCGCCCTCGCCGATTTCATCACCAGCCGCGACCGATGACCCCTTCCGTCTCCTCCGATTCCGGGCACCTCCTGCTGATGCTGCGGGATCTGTTCGACAATGCCGTGCTCTGGTGGGGGTTGGCGGCCTGTGGCATCGCCCAGCTTTCCAAGCTGGGTGTGGAGCTGGTGGCCCATCGCCGCTGGAATCCGGCCGTGCTGTTCGAAACCGGCGGCATGCCCTCCAGCCATTCGGCCCTGATGACCGGCACCGCCGCCGGGGTCGGTTGGTATCAGGGGTTCCAGGATCCCCTCTTTGCCCTGGCGGCCGCGGTGGCTTTCGTGGTGCTCTACGACGCCAGCGGCGTGCGCCGCGCCAGTGGTGAAACCGCAGCTCGGCTGAATGCCCTGGTGCAGAGCCAGCCCGCCGCCGCCGTCACAGCGTTCGGATGGAGCCAACCTCTCAAGGAAAACATCGGCCACACCCGCCTGGAGGTTCTGGTGGGGGCCCTGCTCGGCCCATTGGTTGCTCTTCCCGGACTGGCCCTGGTCGGTTCGCCCCTGCACCTGGTCCAACGTCTCAGCCATACCCTGCCGGCAGCCCTGGGGTGAGCCCCGCTCCCCCGCCCCTGATCCCAGGCGGAAGCGGCCCCGAAGCTCCTGCCCTGACCGTTGACCAGCGAAACGCCGCCGAGGCCTTCGCCGACTGGCTGGCCGAGAGCGCCGATGGTGCCCCGTTTGTGCTGAGCGGCTACGCCGGTACCGGCAAAACCTTCCTCTCCATGCATCTGCTGGCCCAGGTGGAGGCCGCCGGCCTGTGCTGGACGGTGGTCGCCCCCACCCACAAGGCGGTGGGGGTGCTGCGGGCCCACCTCTGGCGGGCGGGATTGCGTCCCAGCTGGTTTCCTTCCACCATCCACCGCCTGCTGCGGCTGAAGTTGAAGCGGGACCGGGATCGGGAGCGTTGCGAGGAGACCGAGCAGACCGCCCTGGCCCTCGAACATCTGGCCCTGGTGCTGATCGACGAGAGCTCCATGGTCGACAGCGCCCTGCTGGAGATCACCCTGCGTTGCGCCCACCCGTTCCGCACCAGATTGGTGTTCGTGGGGGATCCCGCCCAGTTGCCGCCGGTCGGGGAGGAGTGTTCGCCGGTGTTTGAGCTGGCCCGGGCCCGG
Organism: uncultured cyanobacterium; assembly: GCA_903935205.1. Classification (GTDB taxonomy): domain Bacteria; phylum Cyanobacteriota; class Cyanobacteriia; order PCC-6307; family Cyanobiaceae; genus Cyanobium. The sequence goes on from CAIZQU010000112.1 coordinate 6,194, forward strand.
CGGGTCGCCCTGCAGCAGGTTGTGCGACACCAGGGACCGGTCCTGCGGCTGGCCAGCGGGCTGAGGGATGGAACCCTTCCCCTCCGGCCACCGCCGGGCCTGGGACCCGTGCGGACCGTGCAGGGTATGGTCTGCGCCCTCGATCGCTCCCGCTGGCTTGAAGCCGCCCAGGAGGCCCTGCGTCGCAGTGCCAGCAGCGACAATCCCGACCTGGCGCGCATCCTCTGCTACACCAACCGCTCCCTGGAGCAGCTGGTGCCGATTGCCCGTCGCGCCCTCCATGGGGCGATGGCGGATCAGATGCCGGTGCTGCCAGGGGAGGTGCTGATCAGCCGCAGTGCCGTGATGGCCCCGGCCTGCCGCGGTGGGGAGGAAGGGGGGGAGGAGCCGGACATGGTGCTGGGCTCCAATCGGGAACTGGTGGTGCGCGATGTGAAGATCGAGCGCTGCGATCTGGGCGACTTCGGACTCAGCCCAGCCGATCTGCGCGGTCGCGATGTACCCCGGATCGATACGCTGTCGGCTGTTGTTGATGGTGGCGAGAGTGCGCTCACACTGCGCCTGCTGCCACCCCTCGGCAGCGAGGCCAGGACCACCCTGGATTCGGTGCTGGCTCAGCTGCGCCAGGGGGCCCGGGAGGCGCCGAAACAGGAGGCAAGGGCTCTGTGGCGCCGTTTCTTTCTGGTCCGTGATGCCTTCGCCTGGCTGGGCCCGGCCGCCGTGCTGACGGTGCATCGCAGCCAGGGCAGCACCTTCGCAGAGGTGTTCGTGGATGGGGATGTCTTCTGGGCCAGGGATCCGCTGCTGCGTCGCCAGCTGGTCTATGTGGCGGTCAGCCGGGCCAGCCAGGCGGTGAGCCTGGTGGCCGGGGGGGGAGGAGAGCAGGAGCGAGCCCTCTGGGAGGAGGTCCTCCGTGATCGTCAGCTGGAGGAAGGAGCAGAGGCATGAACACTCCGGCCGGCGATCGTGGGCCACGATCAGTGGAAGCTCGCGGCTGCGCCAGCGATGGGGCCAGGGATGGAGTCAGGGATGGGGAGGGTCGGAAACGGTCAGGGTCGGATTTCGAACCAGTCGTCGCCGCGCCCTGGGATCTGGGTGAATTCCACCGCCGTCACCTGGGCCTTCAGGGGGCCGCTCTCGCACCAGAGCCGGAACTCCGCCAGCTGCTGCTGGGAGCCCTCCGCCTCGACCTCGACACAGCCGTCGGGACGGTTGCGCACCCAGCCGCCAACCCCCAGCTCCTTGGCGCGATGGCAACAGCTGGCGCGATAGCCCACCCCCTGCACCCGGCCACGGACCAGCAGACGCCAGCGCTCCTGGGGGGGGCCGTGGCGGCTGTCAGAGGGCTGCAGGAAGCGGCGCTCGTCGGCGGCGAGCCGCCTTGCCCGAAGACGCCGGGTTGGGCCGAGCCCATCGCCGGGCATGCCACCCAGGGGACTGTCGGCCAGGCGACGGGAGCGCTCGCTGCTGTCCATGGGTCTGTGGTGCAGGTCCTTGCAAACTGGCACAGGAGCGTTGCTACCGCCACGGCCAGCTGCGGCTGCGAACAGCGAGCCAGCAGGCCGGAGCTGATGCGTGCGGGCCACGATCAAAGCCGCGTCGGCGAGATATGGTGGCTAATATGAGCCTGATTAGTAGGGAGTGAGTGCAAATGGCTACGCTCCGAAATGCTGCATACCGCCTCAGGGAGACCTCCGGCAGGACCCCTTGCCACAAAATATTTGCAAATCGTGCCTGCGCTGCTCTTTTGACCTGGGTCCATTCAATGCTTGGCCTTTCGAAGCTTCGCCTTTCGAACCCTGGTCGCAGGGGGCCTGGTCGATTGCGGCACCAGGAGTCAAATTTTTCGTTTCACGAGCTGCCAGGGCAAGAATCCAGGAGATTGCCATCCCTTCCTTCGATTGTTCGTGGTGAATCAGTTGTTCGTGGTCCATCGGCTCACCGCATCCGCACCCTATGGCGCCAGTTCCGCCTTGGCGGTTTCCCATGGCCTCGGTGCTCCCCAACCATGATCTGCGCACGGAAGAGTGTCAGGAGTCGCAGCTTGAAGGCGGTGTCCATTCTGGTGGCCGCCCTGCTTGTCAGCTTTCTTTACGGGACTTCTGCCTGGGCTTCCTCCGCTGCGCAGTCCACCCCGACCTGGCTGCCACGGACAGCGCAGGCGGCCCCGATCGTTGCCACCGCACTCCTGCTGCTGTGGTGGAAACGTGCCTGGTTGCAAGCCTGGATCATCTGGCTGCAAGGCCTGCTCGGAGAACTGTTAACCGCCTTCGGACCAAGGCACCGTGTGATCCACGACCGCCGCTACCTCGAAGACATCATTCAGGCCGATCTTGAACACCGCACCCCTGAAGAGACCCTGGAGCAACAGCGCACGGGCAGCGACCGCCCCCGTTCCTCCGGTCATTCCGTCCTTCCTCAGAAGTCAGGGCGGCGCCAGGGTTGATCCCACCGGCTGTCCGGCCTGGCCCAGCGACCAGCAACGGGCGGCCCTGGCCAAACGCACAACCAGCTCCGGCACACCAGCCCAGTGAAGATGGAGCCAGCTGGCATGCAGCGATCGGCTTCCCCAGCCCTCATCACGGCTCGGACTCCCCCAGCCCTCCAGCCCCCAGAGCGGCGCCTGCCACGTCCCCTTCAGCGATCCGGCACCGCCTCCCCTATGGGATCGGTCGTCACTCAGCTGCCAACGGTGAAACTCATGGCCTGGATAGGTTTCACCGGCCCGCACCAGCAGGCCATCCCTGGCGCCGCTGGCCAGGCGGTAGCCGAGGCTCAGCTCACCGCGGGCCCCATGGAAGGGCAGAACCCCAGCCATCGGATGACATTGGCCCTCTCCGTCCGCCAGGCTTGTCCCCAGCAGCAGCAGGCCTCCGCACTCCGCCACCAGCGGCATCCCCCGGGCCGCCGCAGCCGCCAGGCTCCCGAGGCTGCGACGACACTGTCCCAGCCGTGGGGCGTGGAGCTCCGGGTAGCCACCCGGCAGAACCACGGCCGCGCAGCCGGCCGGCAGGGGACGGTCGGCCAGGGGGCTCCAGGGGATGGGGTCGAGTCCTGCCGCAGCGAGCAGTTCGGCGGTTTCGGGGTAGCGGAAATGGAGAGCGGCATCGCCGGCCAGAGCCACCGGAACCCGTGGAGCGGAATCGCCCTCAGCGAGCAGGCTACGGATGGGGTCGGGCGTTGCGAATGTCGAGGCTGGTGGGGCCAGAAGCGGCCAGAGGGTTTCAAGGTCGAGGTGGCTCTCAGCCAGGTCGGCCCAGATCCTCTGCCGCTCCCCCAGGTCCGCCAGTTCGGCAGCTGGTAGCAAGCCCAGATGGCGGGAGGGCAGAGCCAGGGCCGGATGGTGCGGCAGCACACCGAGCAAGGGCACGGCGATGGAGGCCAGGGCTTCCGCCAGCAACTGCCGATGGCGCCCGCTGCCGACCCGGTTCAGCACCACCCCCGCCAGCCTCACCCGGGGGGGGCCATGGTCGCGGAAGCCCCGCACCAGCGCCGCCAGCGAGCCCGCCTGGCGGGACGCCTCCACCACCAGAACCACAGGGAGATCAAGCTGACAGGCCACGGCGGCTGAGCTGCCCTCGCTGCCAGACCCGCGGCCATCGAACAGGCCCATCACACCCTCCACCAGCACCCGATCGGCCCGGGCCCCGTGCCAGAGGAAGCTGCGCTCCAGCCAGCTCTCGCCGCAGAGGATCGGATCGAGGTTGCGGCAGGGACGGCCCGCCACCGCCGCCAGCAGCTGGGGATCGAGATAGTCGGGACCGACCTTGAAGGGCTGAAGCGTCTCGCCACGACGCCGGGCCAGGGCGGCGAGGCACAGGCTGAGCAGGGTCTTGCCGCTGCCGCTGCAGGGCGCGGCGATCAGACAGGCCATCGGATCAGCGCCGCGCCAGGCATGGACCTGCAGCTTGGCAGCCGGACCACCCCGAACGGGATGGGGCTGGGCGGAAGCTTCCGCCTGTCAGCCTTATGTTGAGATTCAACTGGGATACAGAGATTCAATCGGGCAGCAGCTCCGCCGCCAGGGGGGCAGCAGCGGCCAGGAGCGGATTGGTGGAATCGTGTCCACCTGCAAGCAACCGGGCCATCTCCATCTCTTCGTTCTCCTCCGGCAGCGGCACAAGCTCCTCGGCCAGCTCCATGGAGGCCATACCCCCGGATTCCAGCCGCATGCACCCCCCCGATTCCGAGCAGAGGATCACGCAGAGGGCGGGTCGACTGAGAGGTTCGCAGATCAACCGCAGGCCGACGATGGCGCCGGGATGCTGTTTGGGAACCCCCACCGGCACCGTCATCAACCGGAAGCGCACGCAGGCTCCATCGCCACGCTCGAATTCAGCGGCGATGCCCCCGTAGCCACCCCCTGGCTCAGGGGGAATGGCCGAGCTGGCCACCAGATGCCAACCGAGACGATCGGCGATCCAGGCGGCCAGCAGCAGGCCTTTGACCGGGTGATCACCCTCGACATCGATGTCGAGCTGCACCACATGGGCCAGGGCATCGCGACGGGAGGGAGGATCGAAGACCATGGCGAGGGATTCCCGCCAACTGCGCAGCCGCAACCAGTTCAGATCGTTGACGGCCTGGCCGGCCCTGATCCGTTCGACCATCACCTCAAGACAGCGTCGCGGCTCCCCGAGGGAGGTGTCGATCACCAGACGCCTGGGAATCGGAGCGAGGGCCTCCAGCATGTCGTGGGGTTCATCCAGGCTGCTGTTCCACCACACCCAGCAAGGGAGTTCGGTCCCCACGAGCGGTTGGATCAGGTGGAGGTTCTGCTGCAGGGCTCCGATCCCACCGCGGAGGACCACGGCATCACCACAGGCATCGCCAGCTCCGCCCTCCTCCGGCAGGGGGCAATAGGCCGCCACCATCGTTTCGAGGGGCCTGCCGGCGTCGATCGTGGGCGCCAGGGTGATCAGACGCCTGGGCCGGTGGACGCTGATCGCGCTTTCGACGAACTGACCGCGCAGATCGACGGCATGACGATCACCGGGGCGCTGGCCCAGGGCCCAGGCCAGACGGGGATCGCAGGGAGCGGTGCTGAAGGGAAGACCGCAGTCGCTCACCGCCTGGCGGGCGGCGGCCATCACGTCGTCACGGTCGAGTCCACGGATCGGGCCCTCCACCAGTCCGGTGCGCACCATCTGTTGCTCCAGCCAGGAGGGCTCCCAGACCAGAAGGGTGAAGGTGGCCGCTCCGGTGGAGCCCTCCAGGGCCCCCTGCCAGAGGCGATCGAGATAGGGCGAGACTTCACTGGGCGGCACCTCTTGGGGGGCCTGGAGGGTGAGCTGGGCGGCCATGGGCAGTGGGGCGAAGGGTCGGGAAGCGAAGGCGGGGCAAGCTCAGGATCGATGTCAGGGGCGCCGCCAGATCAGACCGTCCTCGGCCAACAGGTTGTCGGCGGCGGCGGGGCCCCAGGTGCGGGCTTCATAGGGCTGCACCGGCAGTTGCCAGGGGGCCTCCTCGATCAACTCCAGCAGGGGTGTGTAGAGCCTCCAGGCAGCTTCCACTTCATCGCTGCGGGTGTAGAGGGTGGGATCGCCGAGCATGGCGTCAGCGAGAAGGCGAACGTAGCCCTCATCGGACGGTTCACCGAAGGAGTCGTCGTAGGAGAAGGCCATGTCGACGGGCCGGCTGCGCATGCCGGAACCGGGAGCTTTGACTTCAAACTTGATCTCCGCGCCCTCATCAGGTTGGATGCGCAGGATCAGCTGGTTGGGTGTTGGCGCTCCACCGGCGGCATCAAAGAGGTGGACAGGAGCCTCGCGAAAGGTGAGGACGACCTCGGAAATTCGCTTGGGTAGCCGCTTGCCACTGCGGAGGTAGAAGGGCACCCCCTGCCAGCGCCAATTGTCGATGAAAAGTTTCATCGCCACATAGGTTTCCGTGGTGCTGGTGGGATTGACCCCTGGCTCCTCGCGGTAGCCGGGCAGGGGCCGGCTGGCACTGCCACCGGGCCCATACTGCCCGCGAACGCAGCAGCGCCATGGTTCCTGCTCGTCGGCAAGACGGGCAGCCTGAAGCACCTTGGCTTTTTCGTTGCGGATCGCCTCGGCATCGAAACGCCCCGGAGGCTCCATCGCCGTAAGGGCGAGAATCTGGGTCAGATGGTTCTGCACCATGTCGCGCAGGGCGCCGGAACTTTCGTAATAGCCGGCCCGATCCTCAACGCCGACCGTCTCGGCGGCTGTGATCTGAACATTAGAAATATAATTGCGGTTCCAGATCGGTTCAAAGATCGTGTTGGCAAACCGCATCACCAAGATATTTTGAACCGTCTCCTTGCCCAGGTAGTGGTCAATCCGGTACACCTGGCTCTCCTTGGCGCAGGCCTGGACCACCTTGTTGAGGGTCTGGGCGCTGCCGTAGTCACGCCCGAAGGGCTTTTCGATCACCACTCGGCTGCGCTCCGGGTCGGATAGCAGCCCGGCAGCCGCCAGGGCCCGGCAGCCGCTGCCATAGAACTCAGGCGCCACCGACAGATAAAAGGTGCGGTTGCCACGGGTGGCGCGGTGGCGATCGATCACCTCCAGTCGTCCGGCCAGACGGACCAGATGGTCGCTTTGCTGGAGATCGACCGGTTCGTAGTACAGCCCCTGGCTGAACTGCTCCCAGGCGCCCGGGTGATCGGCGATCTCAGCGGCCAGGGAGGCGGCCATCCGGCTGCGGAACTCCTCATCGCTCCAGGGGCGCCTGGCGCAGCCCAACACCGCAAATTCGCTGGGCAGTCGCCTCTGCCGGAACAACTCGAACAGGGCGGGAACCAGCTTGCGGTGGGTCAGATCGCCGCTGGCACCGAAAATGACGATGCATTGGGGCGTGATCACCCTTTCCTGCCGCAGACCCACCCTGAGGGGATTGGTGAGCAGGCTCGTCATGGGGAGGCTCGGTAACCGTGTCAACCCGGTTTAACGACGCCTGGGATTCTTGGCTGCAGGTTGGGGCGATGGGATCAGCCTCTGTGAGGGATCGCCCATCGCCCAACCCGGAGGATCGGGGTCAGTAGGTCTCGACGTGCCAGCGCTCGGCTTTCTTGAGCTGGGGACGGAGCTCGCTCCAGTTGAGACCCTTGGCGGCGGCAGCGGCTGTCATGGCCTCGTCGATTCCAGGCTCCATGCCGCGCAGTCCACACATGTAGACGTGGGTGCGGGGGTCCTCGATCAGGGCAAAGATCTCGTCAGCATGCTCGAGCACCCGATCCTGGATGTACATGCGGCCGCCCTTGCTGTTCTGCTGTTCGCGGCTGATGGCCTTGGTGTAACGGAAATTGTCGGGGTACTCGGTTTGATAGCGGTTGAAGTCGTCGTCGTAGAGAAGGTTGGCCGTCTTCGGTGCTCCCATGAACAGCCAAGCCTTGCCGCGGAAATTCCAGCCATTGGCCTCGCGCTCCGTGGGTTCAAACATGCGTCGCAGATAGGTGCGCATTGGCGCAATTCCGGTTCCGGTAGCAAGCATGATGATGTTGGCTTCCTCGTCCTCAGGAAGCAGCATCTCCTTGCCGACCGGACCGGTGATCTTCACCTTGGCACCGGGCTGAATGTCACAGAGGAACGTGGAGCAGACGCCGTAGATGGTCTGACCATCCTTCTCGTATTCCAACTGGCGCACACAGAGAGAAACCGTGTTGTCGGCCATGTTGTCGCCGTGGCGAGTGCTGGCGATCGAGTAGAGGCGAAGCTTGTGGGGCTTGCCGGCGGCATCGGTGCCATCGGGAATGATGCCGATGCTTTGACCTTCGACGTAGTGGAGCTGGGGATCACCTCCGGCCAGGTCGAAGGTGATGTGGTTGACACGGCCGATGGCACCGTCGGCCAGGAGGCTGTAGTTGTCGACGACGGTGCCGATGAAGGGATCTTTCGGCTTGTAGAGATTGACGGGAACGGCAGCGTGACTCACGGGGGCTTTGGCGGCGGGCTGGGTGGGGGCGGCATGGACCGCTGCGGCCTCAGGGGAGGGGGTCGGGGCCGGAGCCGCTGCCTGCTCTCCGACTCCGCTGGAGGCGGAGGCATCGGCAGGGAGGGACTCCTGGCTGACCACCCGGATGCGGCCACCGCTGCGGGCGATGGTCTGCATCAGGGGCTGGAGTTGGGAGAAGGGGACGGTGAAACGACGCTCGGCCCGCCGCTGGACGCCGGTACCCAGAGACTCCACAACAACGGTGAAGACGCGGCCGTCGGCGCCGGATGCCTTGGCAGTGGTAACGCGCATCGCTTCAGAAGGTCCCGGACAGGGGCCGATCATAGGCATCCGCTGTCGGCCGCGAATCAGGTCAGACCCCCGCTAGGTTGTGACGTGGTTAACTGCCCCGCCGCTCCGGCTCTGTCCTCCCCCTTGGCGCAGCTTCTGAGCTCCTTTCCCACCACCCTTCCCGACCGTTCCCCGGAGCGCCCGGGCAGTTCCAGTTGCGGCCTGGACACCATCCAGCAGGAGATGGAGCGGCTACCCCAGGGCGTTCGCCGCCTGGCCGTCCAGCTGCGCCTTGATCTCGATCCCACCTGGTTGTGGACCGTGCTCACCGATTACGAGCACCTTCAGGATTTCATCCCCAATCTCGCCAGTTCCCGCCTGCTCTGGCGACATCAGCGCCAGGTTGCCCTTGAGCAGATCGGCAGCCAACAGTTCTGCGGCCTGCGCTTTTCAGCCCGTGTGCAACTCGAGATCACCGAGCAACCGGAGCAGGGTCGCTTGCTGTTCCGGATGCTTGAGGGCGATTTCCGCTGCTTCGAAGGATCCTGGTGGGTGGGAGCGGATGCCATCAGTTCCTGGCTGCTTTACGAGTTGACGGTGCAAGGCAAGCCGGGCATGCCGCTCGGGTTGATCGAGCAGCGCCTCCAGCAGGATCTCGCCTCCAACCTGCGGGGTGTGCAACAGGAGGCCCTGCGGCGCTCCGGCCGCCAGCGCTGATCCCGATCGCTTTGCGTTCGGGTCGATGGGCAGGTTGCGATCAGCCCTGAGCTGCGCTCGCCCGTGGCAACCGCTCCGCTCCGCTCCTGTGCCTGTGCCTGAGCCTGGGTCGGCATCAAGCTCCCATTTCCAGGGGTCGGCCGTGATGAGCCGGCGGACAAAGGATCGATCGCCCATGGAACAACGGCCCGAGCATCGACGATGCTGCTGCCCACAGCCAAACCAGGCCGTCCGATCAAGACCAACAGATGAAGCGATTGCTTCTGATGATGGATACCCCCAAGGGGATTCGAACCCCTGTCGCCTCCGTGAAAGGGAGGTGTCCTAGGCCTCTAGACGATGGGGGCGAGGCCGCCGGTGCTCCAGCTCCGACATCAAGGAAGCTACGGGTCAGCCCTGCCCTTCGTCAAGGACACCGGAACCATGGGAGCGACTCAGCGGCGCTCCGGGCAAATCGGTGGAGGGGCTGCTCTGGCCGCTCCAGACAGGCACCGTGAAATGGAAGCAGGCCCCCTCACCAGGTTCGGAGGCCACCCAGATGCGGCCACCATGAACCTCCGTGATCCGGCGGCAGACCGACAGCCCCACCCCGAATCCAGAGGTGCTGCCGGAGGTCTGGGGCAGACGCACCCGGTCCTGGAAGATCCGCTGGTGCTCCTCGCGCGGGATGCCGGGACCGCTGTCGCAGACGCTCACCTGCACCCACTGGCTGGTGCGGTGCAGGAGCGTGAGGCTGACGCGACCTCCATCGGTCGTGAATTTCAGTGCGTTCTCGATCAGGTTCAGCAGCACCTGGCGCATCCGGCGCTGATCGGCGTAGACATCGGGCAGATCGGCAGGGATGTCGGTGACGAGTTCCAGCTGGCGACCCACCCAGAGCTTTTCCAGCTCCAGGATCGCTTCGGCGGCCACCCGTCCCATGGCGAGGCGCTGGGGGTTGAACAGGGCTTCCCAGCGGGTGGTGCCCACCTCAAGCAGATCGAGGGAGAGGGCCTCGATGTCGTCGAGCCGACGGCTGAGCACATCGCGGAAGCGGGTCTCATCGATCTGGCCGAGGCCATGGCTCTGGAGCGCCAGCTTGGCGGCGGTGAGGGGGGTGCGCAGCTCATGGGCCACCATCCGCAGCAGACGCTCCTGCACCCCCAGGCGCTCGATCAGGGTCTCGTTCTCCTGACGCAGAACCAACAGTTGATCCTCGAGCTGCAGCTCTCGCTGGTTGCGGCCGCCATCGATCTGGACCGGCCGCAGCCGCAGCCCCAGGCTGCTCACCACCTCCATCTGCTTCCAGCGGGGCAACCAACTGCGCAGCTGCTGGGTGAGGGTGGTGCCGGCAAAGACCTGGCGAGGGGCTGGTTCCAGCTTCACCAACGAGGGAGTGGCCACCAGGCGATGCAGTTCGAGCAGCTCGGGACGTCGCGCCGGATCGGCAATCTCAAGCATCACCTGAAAGCCGCAATCCTCACCGTTGAGGAAGGCCAGCAACTGGCGTAGATCCGGATTGGCAAGGTGATGGGTGGCCGCGATCAGCAGCAGCTTCAAGGCCGGTCGCGCTGTCGAAGGCTCGGGCGCGTCGGGGCCGGCCCCGGTACGGCTGGGGTTGGGGGGGGGATTGGGGTTGGGCCCTGGGGCGGGCACGGCAGCGGTCGCACGTGTCGCCACCTTATGGGCAGTTTGAGCAAGCTGCCGCACAGATGGCTATGACAGGGGCGTTGCCTCCACCGTGTCCGGCCTGCGCCATGACTCTCCCGATGCCGCAGGACAGGCCGATACCGACCTCTCCACCGCTGCCGGTCCACCCCCCCCCAGCGGCCACCCGAGCCGGGGCGGTGCCAGGCAGTCGCATCCAGCTGGATAGCAGCCTGCGTCGCTGGTTTTCGCGCAATCTGGGGCTGTGGCGTTCGCGGCGTCTTTATTTTTTCCCGGAGGAGGAACCGATCCGGGTCGACATGCTGCTGCGGGTCGAAAGCTTCAGTGAGCCCATCGAAGGTGAAGCGGCCTACCGCTTCACCTGGTGGCCTGAAAAGGAATACGACTTCTTCGACCGCAAGCCCCGCTACGTGCGCGAAGGCGTGATGGAGGCCTTTCTGTGCGGCCACCAGCTGCGCCGCAGTCGCGGCTACCTCTGCGGCTCCCCAACCAAGAGCCAGATCCGCCAGGTGGATGAGCACGAGATGATCTTCGAGTCCCATTATCTCGAGTGGGACATTCTTGAGCAGATCCGCCTGGTCGACCAGGATCGCTTCCGTTCGCGCTCCATCTATTCCTGGCGCAACGGAGAACTCGACCTGGCCGAGGTGCACCACGAGATCAGGCTCGAGGGCCCTGCCGGCCACGGCGACGCGGTGGCCTGAATCGCGACTGGCACCGCTAGCGGCCACGCTCCGATGCAGCAGCATGGTCGGGTCTGATCCACCCACCCCTTGGCCCTCACCCCTCAAGGACTGCTGCGCCGGCTGGCGACACCCCTTCTCACCCTGCCGTTTGTCTTCGCCGGAACCGCGGTCCAGGCCGCCCCGGCCACCCAGGCCGAGATGGGGTTGTACACCAGAATTGCCGCCGTCAACGTCTGCATCGCCCGCTCCGCAGGCATTGACTTCGACAAGGCGGTGGGCGTGGCCGGTGAAACCATCGCCCAACTGATCCAGGGACAGCATCAGGGCATGATCCAGCAGGTGGGCAGCAAGCCCCTCACCATCGAGCAGCTGCGCCGCGGAGCCGCCAATTCCGCGGTCATGGGAGCGGCTGAGATCTGTCCCAAGTCGGTGCCAGCCGATGTGATGAAGAAGGTGGAGGCGGCGCTCAAGCAGGCTGGCAGCAAACCAGCCGCCAAATAGAGCGCCGATGGCCGCCGTTCACCTCGCCGATTACCGACCAGCTCCCTTCCTGATCGATCGCACCGATCTGACGGTGCGCCTCCATCCCGATCACACCGTGGTCGAGGCGACCCTGGCTTTCCGACCCAACCCTGCGGCGTCCCAGGCGCCGCCGCAGACCCTGGAGCTGATGGGGGTGGACCTGGAGCTTGAGAGCCTGACCCTCGATGGCCGGTCTCTTGAGCCCCAGGCCTTCCGGCTGGATCGGGACCGGCTGGTGCTGCTCGAACCGCCCCAGCGGCCCTTTCAACTGCGGAGCCGGGTGCGCATTCACCCGGAAGCCAACACCACCCTGGAGGGTCTCTACGTCAGTGGAGGCCTGTACACCACCCAGTGCGAGGCGGAAGGTTTCCGGCGGATCACCTTTCATCCGGACCGTCCGGATCTGCTCAGCCGCTTCCAGGTTCGGATCGAGGCCGATCGGGACCTCTGTCCGCTCCTGCTCTCCAATGGCAACTGCATCGAAACCGGCGCCCTCCCTGCCGAGCCTGGAGCCGGCGAGCGTCATTACGCCATCTGGGAAGATCCCTATCCCAAACCCTCCTACCTGTTCGCTCTGGTGGCCGGCGATCTCGAGGAGGTGCGCGGCAGCTTCACCACCGCCTCGGGCCGGACGGTGGCGCTTCGCCTGCACGTCGAACATGGCGATGGGGCCAGCGCCGCCCATGCCCTGGCCAGCCTGAAGCGCTGCATGGTCTGGGATGAGCAGGTATACGGCCTGGAGTACGACCTGGAGGAATACAACATCGTTGCCGTGCGCCACTTCAATATGGGCGCCATGGAGAACAAAAGTCTCAACATTTTCAACTCCAAATTGGTGCTGGCCGATGCTGAAACGGCCACCGATGCCGAGCTGGAGCGGGTGGAGAGCGTGATTGCCCATGAATATTTCCACAATTGGACCGGCAACCGCATCACCTGCCGCGATTGGTTCCAACTCTCCCTTAAGGAGGGTTTGACCGTCTTCCGCGACCAGTGCTTCAGTGCTGATCTGCACGGCCAGGCACTGAATCGTATTGAGAATGTAGCCCTACTACGCAACACCCAATTTCGCGAGGATGCCGGTCCTACAGCCCACCCTGTACAGCCTTCAAGCTATGCAGCGATTGACAATTTCTACACCACAACCATCTACGAGAAAGGCGCCGAACTGATTCGCATTCTCCACACACTGCTTGGTGAACGCACCTTCCAACGTGGCATGGCCCTTTACATTGGCCGCCACGATGGCAGCGCCGCCACCTGCGAGCAGTTCGTGCAGGCGATGCAGGATGCGGCGGCGGAAACCAGCGCTGACGGGGGCGTCCATCCCTTTGATTTTCAACGCTTCCGGCGCTGGTACCACCAGGCGGGCACTCCCCAGCTGCGCATCCAGCGCCACTGGGAGGCGGAGAAGGGACAGCTGGAGCTGCGAATCGAGCAATCCACCCCGCCAACCCCAGGCCAGAGCACGAAGCAACCGCTGGTGATCCCCCTCGCCGTAGGGCTGTTGGACCGCTCCGGGGCCGCCTTGCTGCCACGGTTGGCGGGCGAAACGGTCGAGCAGGCTGAGGCCGCCACCCTCGAACCCCTGCGTTGGGGTCAGCAGACCCGTCTGCTGGTTCTGCAGGAGGACCAGGAGCGGATCGTTTTTGAGGGGCTCCCTCCTCAGGCCCACCCGCCGGCCTTGTCCCTGCTGCGTCACTTTTCGGCCCCGGTGCGGCTGGAGATGGGGCGGCCGTTGGCTGAACTGGTGCATCTGGTCGCCCATGACAGCGACGCCGTGGCCCGCTGGGATGCCGGTCAGATCCTCCTGCGCGAAGCGGTCCTGGCCAGGGCCAGCGGAGCCCCCCGCTCCCAGCTGGAGGACGAACTGATCGATGCCTTCCATCGCATCCTGGCCGATCCCTCCCTGGCAGAAGCCAGCCGGGCCGCCCTGCTCAGCCTTCCCGGCCTGGCGGAGCTTGAGGAAGCGATGGCGGCCAGCGGCCCGCCCGATCCGCCGGCCCTGTTTCAGGCCCTGCAGTCCCTGCGGCGTCGCTTTGGTGAAGCCCTCGCCGCACCGCTGGCGAAGGCCCTGGAGCGGATCACGCCCCAGTGGCCGCTGGCCTGGCCCGATGGCAGCGGCGACCGCAGCCTCACCGGCACAATCTGGCGCTGGCGGGTCGCCGCCGGTGATCGCGGTGCCATTGCCGCCGCCAGGGCCGCCGTGGATGGCAGCTCGATGACCCTGGCACGGGCCGGATTGAGGGCCCTGCAGAACGAAGCCCTGCCGGAACGGCAGGAGGCGATGGATGCGTTCTACGAGCGCTGGCAGGAGCGTCCTGTGATCCTTGACGCCTGGTTCGCCCTGGAGGCCTCAGCCCCCTTCGCCGATGGACTGGAGCGGATCGAGCGGCTGTTGCGACACCCGCGCTTCGATCCGATGGCCCCCAATGCGGTGCGGGCCGTGCTGGGGGGTCTGGCCGGCAACCCGCCGGTCTTCCACGCCGCCGATGGCAGCGGCTATCGGTTCATGGCCGCACGCATCGCCGAGCTCGATGGCCGCAATCCGATCACCGCCTCGCGGCTCGCCAAGGTGTTCAGCCGCTGGCGCAGCTATGGCCCGGAGCGCTCAGCCCAGATGGGCGAGGCGCTCCAACAGCTTGCCGCCGCACCCCTGTCGGCCAACAGCCGTGAGGTCGTGGGCCAGTGCCTGGGGATGTGATGGGGGGTGTCAACGGGCAGCCAATCGGCAGGACGCCGCGCAGAGCCGCGGCGCGACAGCGTCAGAGCGCCTGATCGAAAGCGACTCTGAATCAAGGCGTATCGCCGGCAAAGACGAAGTCTAAGTTCGGCAAAAAAGCCAGGATTTCATGTCGACATCCGTGACCGAATGGATCTTCAGCCCATTCCACAAGTCGTTGTTCAGAGCCTGCGGTCTTGGGTTGTTGACAATTTTTCTGATCACCATATTCAGTGCCTTTTATCCCCGCCCGAGCCTCGAACAACCAACCGCCGTGCTGCGGCTGACCAATCAGATCCTCGATCAAAGTCCCCTGCTCTGCCTTGCCCTGTTGCTGCTGTTGCTCTCTCTCACCGACCAGGTGCTGGGGCTATGGGGCTCTGAGGAGCGACCTCGGCAGGGTTTGCGCGATCGCTTGCTGGTGCGGAGCAGATGGTTGGTGGGGCTGGTGGCCCTGATCTACCTGGCGCTGATTCCGATCACACTGGTTCAAACCCAGGCTCTGAAGAACGTCAGTGATCGTGTTCTGAATCAGCGAATGCGCATGGTGGAAAGCCAGATTCTTCCGATCAGCGATCAACTCAGTAGTGGCTCTAAGGACGCCGCATCGCTGGGAGCCCTGAAGGCTAGCTATCCATGGATCAGCAAAGCCAACATCAACAGCATTGACGACCTGAAGAAAGCGATCAGCAAAGTTGGCAAGAATGCCAGTATGTATCACGATGCCATGCGCTCCCTGGGCCATCGCAAGCTGCAGATGCAGAGCCTGAAGCTGTGCTCGCTGGCAACAATTTATGCCGGACTGAGCGGCTATCTGTGGTTTCACTGGCCCAAACCGCACCTGGCCAGAGAGATCGGCAGGAAGCCCAAACAGCCCGGCCTGGGCTTCGAATTCTGAGCAGACTCGGCCACAGCCTTGCAAAAGGTCTTGCCAACAGCACTGGGATCAGCTCTCTGGTCAGCTCTCTGGCGGCTCGCTGGTCAGGCTTCGGATCCAACGGCTGATCGAGCTTCAAAGCATCATCTGCTGGCTAACCACATCCCAGTCCCGACCGCGTTCAGCCTGGCTGAGCCTCGGCCCGGGCTGGGATGATTGCGGCGGAAAGCAATCGTTTGTCGCCAAAGAAATGGGCCACGGAACATTTGCAAACCCAGACATGCTCACTCAGCAGACTGATGCAGGAGAGGCTCATTCATGCCTGCTCAAACTAACGATGACAGACGTTCTCTTTAGGTTGAAGGAGTCCTCAGACGCCCTGTTTCATGGTGCTTCCATCAAGCCTTTCCCTGGGCAACAAACACTTCGCAAAGCCCCGTTGGCGCAGACGATTACTGGCGGCCATCACGGTTTCAAGCGCTGTATTGAGCGGACCGGCAGCGTTGGCAGCAGAGGATTACGATGAAGTCACGCTGATCTATCAATGGCTGATCGGTGATTCCGGTTCAGTGCCGCTTCCCTATGACTCCGAACCGCTGGGTATCGGCGATCTTCAGGATGTGATGAGTGCCAATCTTAAAAATGTCCCTGGCGACGATGGCGTCAGCGTCACCCTGAAGCCCCTGTGGTCAGCGCCCAGCGATCAGAACGTCACCCAGGTTGCCTTTCAGCTCTACGACCACGACGAGGACGACAATGTCCAGAAATGGGTCGCTGGTGACGTGAGCTATACAGCATCGACAGACTGCAGCCCGGCGCCGACCGCTGAGGCAGTGGATTGTTCGCTGACCAGCATCGAGTTCGACAAGAAGATCAATGGTGCGGGCACGAATGATGTCGACAATCTCAACTTCCTCGTCGATCTGCCCCCCGGTGGCAAAGGCGGCAGCGGCGGTGGTATCGCACCACGCTTGACCGCAGGCGAGAGCCTGACCCTGCACTTCTATGGGACGGGAGACAAGAAGCTCCGGGTCCACAACTTCATGACGCCGGCGATCAGCAATCCCTCGGCACCGCCGCCGTTCTACAGCTGCGCCCATATTCAGAGCATCAGCTCTGGAGGTGGCGAGCTGCTGCGCAAGGGTGGAGAGGGTGGCGGTGACGAGGGTGGTGGAGCTGAAGGCAGCCGCACCGTTTGTGCCACCGATTTTGAGGAGCCAGTACCGCCCGACCCCGACACCGTGCCATCGCCCCTCGGCGTCATGGGCGTTGCCGCCGCCCTGCGGGCCAGTCGCCAGTTGCGTGGACGGCTGCGCAGCCGCGCCCCGAAGCCCAGACCAACGCCTCCAGGCTGACGGCGGCGGATTCGGTTCGATCACAACCGACCCAGGCTCTGGTCCAGGCCTGGCTGCAACAGGACCTGGGTCCCGCCTACGGGCGGGACCTTTGGCTGGCGCGACGCAACAGTTGCGACGGGGCCAGGTCAAATTCCCTGCGGAAGTCTGCGCTGAACCTCGCCGCATTGGTATAGCCGCTGGCCGAAGCGATTGTGGCCACCGTGTCCGCCGGCTGGGGATGTTCCAATCGGCGCCGAGCCAGCTGCAGCCGCTCCCGGCGCAACCACTGCATCGGCGTGCAGCCCAGCCGATCGCGAAAGACCACCTGGAGCTCCCGACGCGACCGTTGCGCCCAGCTCTCGAGGCGGTTCAGATCGATCGGTTCAGCCAGGTTGGAGCGGATGCGAGCCAGCAGGGCTTCAAACAGCTGATCGTGTGGAGCCATCGCACCACCTGCCTCGGCCAGTTGAAGACCCTCCAGGCCAGCGGAGGCCGCCACCAACAGCGTGGCCAGCAACCGTTCGAGCAGAAGATCCAATTGGAGAGCCAGAACGAGCCTGGGGTCGACACCATGAACCCGCTCGAACAGATTGAGCCAACTGGCCATGGCCGCCGCCAGGGCCCCCGCCGGGGGTGTGCCGGCCGGTCCGCAGAGCAGGGGCCAGCGCACCAGCTGGCTCCAATCCTCCACGGGGTCCGCAAGGGCGGCCAGGTTCAGCACCTGAACCTCCAGCCGCAGCGAGGCCAGGGCAATCGCCACCAGGGAGCCGTTACCGCAACGGAGTCTGTAACCACCCCTGTTGAGCATCAGCAGCCAGCCTGGCGGCAGGGGCGTGAAGCAGCCGTCGCGCTCCCACTCCACCCTGCCGCCCTGGGGAAGCAGCAGGGTGGGAGGCGCCTGGGCGGCCGCCCAGATGTCGACCGGCGTCCCGACCCAGGCGGCGATGCAATGGGGACCGAGCCAGTCCAGGCTCAGCTGGTGGGCAGCGGCATGGGCCGGTAGCCGGGCGCTGATCGAGGCGATCCCGAAGGGCTGGGCGAGTTGCCGTTCCAGGGCTGGGGTGTCCAGCACGGCAGCCCGGGCACCCCAGCTGAAGGGATGGACCAATCCGGCAAGGCGCAGCTGGCCCCGTCGGGTGCGGGGCTTGGCGGGGTTCGGGTAGGCCCTGGAAGCCTCGGGCCCCGGGGACCCTGGCCCCCTGGGAGCCTCAGCCTGGGGAGCTGGCCCCTCGGATTCGGCTGCCTGGATCTCGGGCCCATCTGGCTGCGCCGCGCTGGGCAGGGCCCCGTTGCGGCCGGCCCTGGCGGGAGCATGGCGTGAACACACGGGTGACTGGCATCTGAACAGGCTCTATCCAGGCCGGCAGGTCGTGGTGCGGGAGTCGGTGGAACGGGCCATGATCTGCCCCGCCGACGGGTCAGCGGCGCAGGTCGCTCAGGCGGCCTGCCACCAGGGCTGTCCAACCATCCCTGGGGCGCTGGTGTCGGTGGCTGCGGCGGCGCTCCAGGGACGATCGCCCCCCGATCCGTTGCTGGGCTGTCCTGGCCATGGGCCGGGCGGCGAGAGAATGGGAGCGGCGGTGCTGACAACCTGCAGGGGGGCGAGGATTGCCGGAGAGCTGAGCGGTGGGTTGGTGGCAACCGGCAGCTGTGATCCGAAGCTCGTCAGCGCCTGATGGGGGGCCAGCAGGGGATCCACCTGGCTGGCGAGGCTGAGGGCAGTGGGGCCGGCGGGACCGGTGAGCGGATCGGGGGAGTCGGCGGCGGCCTGAGCGGAAAGGCTCAGCGTTCGAGGGGTCGCCATGGAGGCGGCCGTCAGGGTCCCTGCGGTGGAGCTGGGCCTGGAGGCGGAGATGGTGCTGGTGCTGGTTGTGGTGCTGGTTGTGGTCAGCGGCGCAAGCGCCGGTGAGGAGAGGCCGCCACTGGGCTGGGTGGTGCTGCCGCTGATCGTGCCAGGGATTGAACCACTGATCGTGCCACTGAGCGCACCGCTGATTGTGCCGCTGATGAAATAATTGCCGATGCTGCCGTAGTCGCTGTAGCCCGATGGCGAGCTGCTGGTCGGGTTGCCGCTGCCGACGCCATCGAGCCGCAGCAGATAGGTTCCGGCCGTCAGATTGGACCAGGCCAACGTTGTGGCAAGGCCGGCGCCATCGACCGTGCCAAGCAGGGCACCGATGGAGCTGTAGAGGGAGACGGAGATGTCGAGATTACTGCCGCTATCGGCATAGGACGTGCTGCCATTGCCATCGCTGACCGGGGCGATGTATTCGCGGCTGGCGCCACCCCAGAGGCCGTCCCGATCGACAAAGGCACGGTACCAGTAGGGATCGAACTTAAGATTGATCGAACCGCTGGCCTGGAGAGCGAAAGAATAGTAGTCGCTATCCAACGCCGATTCAATCCGGCCGAATTGGGCGACCTGGCCCTCGCTGATCAGGAGGGGAGTGGCGGTGGCGAAACCGTTGCCGACCAGATCAGGCTGATAGCCAAAACCATTGTAAGTGGTGATAATGGCAATATCATCAGGCCCGCGTCCATAGTTAGCCGTTGACGACTTGTTGGTGCTGTTGTAATAGCCGCCGTTGCTCCACTGGGTGACATTCTTATTATAGCCAACCCCCATGATTGGCGCCCAGCTTGTTTCGCCGCTGCCATGCCCATAGTAATAGGAGCCACTGCTGCTCCCATCATGGGAGAGGCCCAGAGTATGGCCTACCTCATGGCTGATGGCCTCAGCCACGCCGGTGAGAGACTTATTGTAGACAAAACAGGGGGTATCCGTCGAGGCATTGAAGCTATTGACCCTGGCGATGCCACCCGCTGTCGTCGAGGATGGCCCAAAGTTGGTGATCACCACCCGCATGCCGTAGTCGGGATCCGTCGATCCACTTTTGATCAACCAGTCCGTTGGGGGAGCCTGGGTGGTGACATTGACATCAAACGGTGCAAAATCGGCAGCAACCCGTTGCCAGATCTGCTGAATACGGCTCAGTTCCTCACTGGAGAAACTGCCAGGGTTGCCATTAAGATCATAGGCGGGTGAATAAAATGATGCCCCCATACTGGCATTCCAGCTGGTGCCTGTTGTGGTGTGTCCATCGAAATCCAGATAGATCACCTTGCTGGATGACGGTGAGGAATGGAGCTGGAAGGTCCAGCCCAGGTCCATCAGCGCCACGCTGCTGATCTGGTTGGAGCCATCGACAAGGATCGCCTCCTGAAGCTGGCAATCATCGTGATGGTCGTGGTCGTCCGCCTCAGGGTCAGGCGGGTTCAGCCCCCCATCGTCGCTGCTGCGTCCACTTGGTTCGGCACCCCTGACCTGAACCAAATCGGAGCGGCCTGCGACCTGAACGGCGGCGGGATCGGGCAGGCGCTGCTGCTGGCCAGCGGCTGCCGCACCCTCGGGCCGATCCTCCGGAGTGTCGCGGTGAACCTCTGGCCGGGTCACGAGACCCTTGGAGCCAACGCTGGACACCCCGCCGATTACCCCCGACGACGCGGCCCGCCTGACGGCTGAATCCGCTGGCGATGTCTGGCGATCGGCAACGGCGACCTGGTCCTGGTGCAGGCCAACGCGGCCCGGGGAGGAGCCGGTGCGGGATGCGGCGGCGGGGAGGGTGCTTAAGGAATCGCTCGACCAGCGGCGCCGGCTGAGATAGGGCAATCCGGCCGCCCCAGCCAACAGCTGATCTACAAGCAATGGACGATTGATGGTGCTCAAGGTCGGTGATGGGAACCTGGCTCACTTTTGAGCCCGCTCTGCAGCGGATTCGATGGTGCTAAGCGCTTTCCCTGCTGGACCCGGATGGCCTACGTCGCAGTCTTTGCTGATCAAGTCGGGAGCTGATCGTGGTATCCAGGCGACGACGTCGCTGAAACACGTCCCGCCATCGGAGCGGCCCTCGGGGCCAGCAGCGGCGGTGTCGGCGACGGTGTGCCGAATCGCGGCGTTTATTGATCGGTCGCGACAACGCTCCAGCGCCGCCAGCCTGCATCGATCAGTTCTGGGCCAGGCGACCGGAACCCGCCCAAGGGCCGGGTGCCAAAGCAGCACAACGTCTGGGAGAAGCAGCTGGCCCGGCACGGCAGCCGTGTCGGGCTGGCTTAAGAATCCGCCGCGCTGGCGATGGCTGGGGGCCGGGCGCCCCGATGCTCTCCTCAGGGCAGCGGAGGCAGCTCAGGGGGCGGCAGGGGGGGACGCGGCAGCAGGGGAAACACCTGCTCGCGGCCGGGGCTGTCCTCGGTCCGCTCGCTCCCGCTATCCAGGGCCGGCAGGGGGGGAGGTGGAGCCGGTTGGGCCAGCAGCGGCGGGGGCGATGGCGGCGCCATCGCGGGCTGGGGCACCGCCAGCCCGGGGACAGGAGGCTGCCCTGGCGCCACCAGCGGCTCTGCCACCGCAGGCCGGTCGGGGCGCGCCACCGGCGTCGGTGCCCGTGGGGGGACTGCGGTCGCCGGGTCCCCGGCCGGAGCCGATCCAGCGGCCGGCCGCAGGGATGGCAGCCGACCGCTGCCGCCCTCAGCGAACAGGGCGGCATGGAGATCGGCGAAGGCAGCGCGGCGGTAAGGCCCCCCCTCGCGTCCGGAGTGGCTGCCCCAGAGCCCTTCCCAATAGAAGTAGATCACCCCATGGCCGCGCTGGGCGGAAAGCTGGACCTTGCGGCTGAGGATGTCCATCGTCGGGGTGCGGGCACCGAAGCCGGCCAGTACACCGATCTCGACCGGAATCCCCCAGGTGCGCGCCTTGATCAGAGCCGGCTGATCCAGATCGCGGGCGAAGCCCTGCAGCGAGTAGGCATAGTTCTGCACCACCAGGTCATCGATCAGGCCGCCCAGGGCCCAGAGCTCCCAGTCCTGAAGCCACTGGTTGTAAGCAAAGCGGAATGGCCCGGGCGAGAGACTGATCACCAGGCGGCGCTGGCCGGAGATTCGGTTGAGCTGGGCCCTCAGTTCCCGCAATAGGTTGGTGAGCTGCTGGCGGCGCCAACGCATCCAGAACCGGTCATTCACATCCGCCGGCGGATCCTGGCCGGTGTCGCGCCGGTAGAGATCGCGGGTGGTGTCGTCATAGCCGAGGTCAACGGGCCAGGCGAAGTGATCGTCGAGCTGGATGCCATCGACACCACAGCGCTGGACGATCTCGCTGATCAATCCGATGAAGCGCGCCCTGACGCCGGGGTGGGCGGGATTGAGCCAGACCCGCAGATCCCGCAGCGGCGAGGTGCTGAGGCTGGCGCCATGCATGGCGTAGAGGGCGCTGCCATCAGCCCGCCGCAACACCCAATCCGGATGTTGGCGCACCACCTCGGCGTCACCGGGCTCCATCAAGCCGTACTCAAACCAGGGGAGCACCTGCATGCCGTGGCGACGGGCCTCCCGGCTGAAGGTGCAGATCGGATCCAGGTCGGGGTTGCGCTCCGCTAAGGCGGGTTCAATCGGCGCCCAGCGGCTGCGATGGAAGGTGGCGCCACGGCTCCAGACGTTGGGATAGAGGGTGTTGAAGCCACTGGCCGCCAGGGCATCGACCGCCGCCCGGATCCGGCCGGCGTCGTAGTACAGGGGGCTGGGACTGTTGGTCAGCCAGACGCCCACCCGCCGCTGCGGCGCCTGGGGAGCACCCGGCACGGTGGATCGCACCCGCTCGCGGGCGCCGCCAAGGCTTCCAGCCAGCTGCAGCAGGGTGGTCAACGCCAGGGTCAGGCTGACGGGAAGCAGACGCTTGAGCTGGGCCCGGCGAGGAAGGGGTGCCAGGGACCTCGATGGGGATGGGGTGGCGACCTGGGGCAGGGTCACGCGACCCTCAGCGGAACATCGAGCTCACGGAGCTCTCCTGATGGATCCGCCAGATCGCCTCGCCGAGCATGTTGGCCACCGACAGCACCCGCAGCTGGGGGAAACGACGCTCTGGTGGCATCGGGATGCTGTTGGTGACGACCACTTCCTCGAACAGACCGGGCTCTGCGAGGCGCTCCACGGCCGGCGGTGAGAACACCGCATGGGTGGCGCAGGCCAGAACCCTGGCGGCGCCGCGGGCTCGCAGCAACTTGGCTCCCTGGCAGATGGTGCCTCCGGTGTCGATCATGTCGTCGATCAGTATCGCGGTGCGGCCGCTGACATCACCGATGACGGTGAGACTCTCGGCCACGTTGTGGCCGGAGCGGCGTTTGTCGATGATCGCCAGTGGTGCATCGTTCATCTGCTTGGCGAAGGCCCGCGCCCTGGCCACGCCACCGACGTCGGGGGAGACCACGACAACATCGCCGAGGTTACGGGCACCGAGGTAATCGACCAGCACCGGTGAGCCATAGATGTGGTCGCAGGGAATGTCGAAATAACCTTGAATCTGTGAGGAGTGCAAATCCATTGCCAGCACCCGATCAACGCCTGACTTGACCAGCAGGTTGGCGACCAGCTTGGCGGTGATCGATTCTCGCCCAGCCGTCTTGCGATCGGCGCGGGCGTAGCCGTAGTAGGGAATCACCGCGGTGACCAGTCGGGCAGAAGCGCGACGGCAGGCATCGACCATGATCAGCAGCTCCATCAGGTGGTCGTTGACCGGAGCACAGGTGGGCTGGATGAGAAAGACATCACAGCCGCGGATCGATTCCTGAATCTGGATGTAGAGCTCGCCATCGGCAAAGCGCTTGATCACCCTTGGGCCATCGGGGATGCCGAGGTAGGTGCCGATCTCCCGGGCCAGCTCCTGGTTGGAAGTCCCGCTGAACAGACGCAGCCGGCGGGTGTCGTTGACCTGGGCACCATGGCCCGGACTCGACGGGAGGCGGGTCGGCTGGCTGGGTGCATCGGCCGGCAAGGACCTGGCTGGGGCGGTGGACCGGTCGGCAGTCGAGGACATGGTCACGGCGGTCGCAGGCGCAGTGGCGCTTGCACGATGGTAGAAGCGTGCCGCACCACCGGCCGTTGCGGCCCCAGCCCTTGACCCTTTCCCCGCTGCCAACCCTGGTGCTGCTGAGCCTGGGCGCCTCCGATGACCCGAACGGTCCAGCCCGACTGCTGCCGCTGGTGGCCAGCCGGCTGGCGGGCCTCACCGGCCTGCCCCTGGCCGCGATCCCGGATCCCGGCGACGCCTCCGCCGCCCTGGCCCAGCTCTGCGGCCAACCAGGACCCTGGCTGGCCCCCCTGCCCCTCGATCCGGGCCTCTGGCTACCCGGCGGCAGCTGGGCCGAGACCCTGGGGGCCTGGCGCCAGCCGAGCCTGCTCGCCGTTCCAGCCAGCCAGCTGGCCACGGGACTGCCCGCTGCGGCCACCGCCCTGCTGCAGCGCTGGAATGTGCCCCTGGCGGGGTTGATCCAGTGGGAAGGCCTCTGGGATGGGGCCAGCCGCCGGGCCGATGGCCTGCCCTGGCTGGGCCGCCTGGGAACGGCGGGTCAGGGCAGGCTCGCCGCCGCCGCGACTTCAGCCGCTGCAGGGGCGGGGGCGGCAGGGGCGGTCGCCACGGGAGCGACGGCCGCCATCCCGGCCATGACCACGGCGAACACGGCCGACGCCGGCGCGACGGCTGTGGCGCCGGCAGGGGACCGGGAAGGTGAGGGGCCGCATCCCGAGGAGGAGGCCCTGGCCCTGAAGGCGGCCCTGCTGCGACGCTGCATCAGGCTGACCGCCGATCTGGCGGCAGCACCGCTGGCCTGAGCGGAGGGGTGTCCGAGGGCGCAGGGGGCAGCCCTGGAGGGGATCAGTTGGCGGCCCAGATCGCCTTTCCGGGCGGCAGGGGTTCCAGCTGCCAGAGACCCGCGGTCGGCGAGCGCTTGGCCGGGAGGTCAGCGGCATCGAGGTCCTGGCCATCCAGGGGGGGCTCAGGCTTCGGTGGCGGTCGCAGCGGCAGGGTGGCGAACTGAATCGGACGGGGATCATCGAGGCCCGCGGCCAGCAGACTCAGGCTCTCGGCTGCGGTCAGGTTGGTCTCCACCTGCCCCTTGAGGCTGCGCAACAGGTCGGGAAGCAGCAGGAGCTGATCGGGCCGGCCGAAACGCTCCCGCAGGCCGGTCTGCACCAGCTGATGATCGCGCCGACGGGACGATTCGCCGAGGCCTGGATCCCGGAAGCGCAGCAGCTGCTCGACCTGGCGACCATCGAGGCGTTGCAGACCGCTTTGCAGGTCGATGCTGAATTTCTGGGCCTTGTCGCGATAGCGCATCACCCGCGGCGGGCTGATCTCCAGTCCACCGACGGCATCGACGATCCGGCGCATCGCGGAGCGGGAGAGCACCAGGTAGCGGTCGGGTCGGGGCGGCTCAAGCCCCGTCAGCTCCCGTGCCACCTCCGCCGTCAGGGCCGCGCCGCCCCGTTGATAGACGCCGCCCAGGCCGATCGGGTGGGATTCACCGGGCAGGGTGACCGCAGCCTCGATCGGCAGATTGAGCACCTGCAGCGGCCCCTTGGGATTGACCCGCACCAGCATCAGGGCATCGGCGTTGGCCCGGCCGGCGGGAGCGGCCTGGTTGGCGCCTTCGCCGAGCTTTTCAGCATCGAGGCCGATCACCAGGACCGTGATCGGACGGGATGGTTTCAGCGCCAGGGTGGCGGGGCTGGTGACGGTGGTGGCCAGCGAGCCGGGGTCGGGATTGCGCCAGACCAGACCCAGCAGGCTGCCGCCGATCAGGCTGCCCAGCAGCACCAATCCGGCCCGACCCAGGTCCTGAACAGACGGACGGGGCAGGGACGGTAGAGAGGGCAGCGTCCAGCCCTGGCGACGGCTGCGGCGAGGCCGGCGGGGGCGGTCGGGATTGGCGGACGTGGAAGGGTTTGGGGATTGGTCCCGGCGAGGGGGCATGGATGCCGCTGACTCCTAGGGGGCCACTCTGAACCAGAAACGGCTGCCCCAGGCCGATAGCTTGAGCAGCACGGCGTGCCGATGCCCCCTTTGACCACCGCCCAGCCCACACCGCTGCCCCACGAACGGGCCCGCCCCCTGCGGCCCGGCAGCACCTACCCCGCCCGGGATCTCTGCAGTCAGTGCGGGCTCTGCGACAGCCGCTGGGTCGCCTACGTGCGTCGCTCCTGCGCCTTCCTCGAGCAACGCTTCGAGGCGATGGAAGCCGAGGCCCATGGCCGCAGCCGCGACCTCGACGATGAGAACGAGCTCTATTTCGGGGTTCATCAGCGCATGCTCACCGCCCGGCTGCAGCAGCCGATCACGGGGGCCCAGTGGACCGGCATCGTCAGCCGCATCGGGGTGCGGGCCCTGGAGTCAGGGATGGTGGATGCGGTGCTCTGCGTGCAGCAGGATCCGGAGGATCGCTTCACGCCGGTCCCGGTGTTGGCTCGCACCCCTGAGGAGGTTCTGGCGGCACGGGTGAACAAGCCCACCCTCTCGCCCAACCTGCGGGTGCTGGAACAGCTGGAGGGCAGCGGCATCCGCCGGCTGCTGGCGATCGCCGTCGGCTGCCAGGTCCAGGCCCTGAGGGCAGTGCAGCAGACCCTTCCCCTCGACAACCTTTACGTGCTCGGGCTGCCCTGTGTCGATAACGTCAGCCGTGAGGGACTGCGCACCTTCCTGAACAGTGCCAGCCGCAGCCCCGATACGGTGGTGCACTACGAGTTCATGCAGGATTTCCGCATCCACTTCCGCCACAGCGACGGCAGCGAAGAGACGCTGCCCTTTTTTGGACTGGACACGCCAGCGCTCAAAGACGTGTTTGCCCCCAGCTGCCTGAGCTGCTTTGATTACACCAATGCTGGCGCTGACCTGGTGGTGGGTTACATGGGAGCCGAGTTTGGCCGCCAGTGGATCACTGTTCGCAATCCCCGCGGCCAGCGTTTGCTCGATCTGGTCGAAACCGAACTGGATACGGCACCGGTGAGCAGCCGCGGTGACCGCCGCGCTGCGGTGCAGCAGGGGATCGAGGCCTACGACAAGGCGGTGCGGCTACCGCGCTGGCTGGCCGAGCTGGTGGGACTGGTGGTGCAGCGCATCGGTCCGAAGGGCCTGGAATACGGCCGTTTCTCGATCGACTCCCACTTCACCCGCAACGCGCTCTGGTTGCGTCGCCATTATCCAGAGATGGCCCAGCGTCACATCCCCGCCTTCGCGCGAAGGATCGTGGAGCGCTACAAGCTCCCCACCCCGTGAATCACCCCACCCGCGACAGCGGCGTCCTGCTCCATCCCACCTGCTTCCCGTCCCATCCGGGCAGCGGCACCCTGGGCGCCGACGCCAGGGAGTGGATCGCCCTGCTGGGACGCGAGGCGGTAGGCGTCTGGCAGCTGCTGCCCCTGGCCCCGACCGATGGCACCGGCTCCCCTTACAGCTCCCCCAGTGGTTCAGCCCTCAACCCCTGGCTGATCGACCCCGATGACCTGGTGACGGCCGGCCTGATCGACCCGGTCGACCGGGACCAGCTGCCCGGCGGACCCTGCGACCGGTTGGATCCGGATCTGGCCAGCCGGAGGGCGGAGGCGATCGCCAGGGCCCTCGGCCGCCGCTGGGCGGAGCAACCGGCGGCGCGGCAGCAGGCCTTCCAGCGCTGGAGCCGCAGCCAGTCCCACTGGCTGCGCGCCCATGCTCAGTTCATGGTGCTGCGCCGCCTGGAGCAGGGCCGACCCTGGTGGCATTGGCCCGCTCCCCTGGCCCGCCGCCAGAGGGACGCCCTGGCCCTGTTTGAACAGGAACACCGCCAGTCCCTGTTGGAGGAAGCCCTGCTCCAGTGGCAGCTGCAGGAGCAATGGCAGGCCCTGCGACGGGAGGCCCAGGCCCGTGGTGTCCTGCTGCTCGGCGATCTGCCGTTCTATGTGGCCCACGACAGCGCCGATGTCTGGTGCCGTCCCCATCTCTTCTCCCTTGGTCTGAACGGCAGCCTGATCAACCAGAGCGGTGTGCCGCCGGACTACTTCTCGGCCACCGGCCAGCTCTGGGGAACACCCGTTTACACCTGGCGCCGCCACTGGCTCACGGGGTTCCGCTGGTGGTTGGCGCGACTGCAGCGCCAGCTGGAGTTGTTCGACCGTTTGCGGCTCGACCATTTCCGCGCCCTCGAGGCCTACTGGTGCGTGCCCGGCGCCGACAGCACCGCCGAGAACGGCCATTGGCGCCCCTCACCCGGCCGGGTGCTGCTGACCCTGTTGCGCTGGCGCTGCCGGGGCCGCCGGCTGCTCCTTGACGACGGGCGGCTGCCCCTGATCGCCGAGGATCTCGGTGTGATCACCCCACCGGTGGAGGCCCTGCGGGAT
Organism: uncultured cyanobacterium; assembly: GCA_903935205.1. Lineage (GTDB taxonomy): Bacteria > Cyanobacteriota > Cyanobacteriia > PCC-6307 > Cyanobiaceae > Cyanobium. The sequence goes on from CAIZQU010000112.1 coordinate 34,082, forward strand.
CGCTTCGGCCTGCCTGGCATGAAGGTGCTGCAGTTCGCCTTCGATGGCGCCGAGGACAACCCCTATCTGCCCGCCAACTTCCGCGGCAGCCGCTGGGTGGTGTACACCGGCACCCACGACAACGCCACCAGCCGCGGCTGGTGGGAGAGCCTGGATCAGGCCGGCCGGGACAGGCTGGAGCGCGTGGTGGGGGCGGCGATCACCGCCCCGAGCTGGCAGCTGCTGGAGCTGGCCCTGGCCTCCGAGGCGGAGCTGGCGGTGGTGCCCCTCCAGGATCTGCTGGAACTCGGCGATGAGGCCCGCTTCAACACCCCTGGCACGGTCGGCGCCAACTGGAGCTGGCGGTTGCAGCGTCCGCTGGCCTCCCTGGCCGGCCCGGTCCATGGGTTCGGGGCGATGGCGGCCCGCTACGGCCGCGGCACCGCTGCCGCACCCACCGGCGCAGCGGTGCCGGCAGGGGGGGCGGCCGGTGGCGGGTAGGCGTAGGCGCCGGGGGTGGCGGGCGCCTGGCTGAGGGGGGCGCCGCGCCAGCGAACCGCCTCGGCCGCGGGCGGTGGATCCAGGCGCAGTTGGAAGGGAGGCAGCAGCGGCAGGCTGAGCTGGCCCTGCACCGCTTCCAGGTTGATGGAGCTGGCCCTGGGGCTTCTGACCTCCACCCGGGTGGGTTCCGCCAGGCGGAGCTGCAGCTCCCCGAGGCTGAGATCGGGACCGGGCCCCATCGCGCTCTTGCGCAGCTGGATCAGCCCCTGGCCGGAGGCGGCCTTGCTGAGGGGCCGCAGGTCGGGATAGGCCTCAAGCACCGCCCCCTTGCTGGCGGTGGCTGGGCTGGCGGTCCGATCCAGGGCAGGGATCGGCCTTGAACTGAGCAGGCCGCGGCTGGCGATCCGGAACAGCTGCAGGTTGAGCAGCTGGATCAGGCCAAGGGTCACCAGGGCATAAAGGACGGTGCCCTGCCAGCTGGTGAACACATCGATCGAACCCGGTGTGAACCGGCGCAGCAGGGGCTCGCGACCACTGCCCAGCGGCTGCTGGCTGCGGCGGGGTGGCAGGGCGGCATCGAGGCTGCCGGAGGCCAGCCCGAGATGGCGTTCGAGCAGGGGCAACATCGCCCGCAAATAGGCGGGTTCAGGCAGACGATCCCGCCAGCCGCGCTCCAGGGCCTCAATCACGGCCGTGCTGATCCTGGTGTCCTGGGCGAGCTGGCGCAGGCCCAGACCCCGCTCCTCACGGGCGCGACGCAGCAGCCGACCCGCCTCCTGCAGGGGATCGGCGGCCTGTTCAGGCCCCTTCCCCTGGGAAGACGGAGCCCGATGGGGGCGGGGCCAGCGCTGCCCGAGCCAGCGGGAGGCCTTGGCGGGAAGGGAGAAAACCTGGCGGATGGCGGGGAAGCCTCAACCGGCGGGCGATGGGCCGGCCCATTCTCCGCCAAGGACCTCGCCGGCGGTGACCTGGCGCCAGCGTCCCTCCGGCAGATCGTTGAGGCGCAGGGGGCCGATCGCCACCCGCAGCAGATCCTGAACGGGATGGCCGAGCAGGGCGGCGGTGCGGCGGATCTGCCGGTTGCGCCCCTCGCGCATCACCAGTTCGAGGCGCGTGGCGGCTGGGCGGCGGGCGATCACCCGCAGCTCCACCGGCTGGCTGGGGAGACCCTCAAGGGGAAGACCGGCGGCCCAGCGCTCCAGGCTGTCGCCGTTGGGATGGCCCTCCACCCAGACCCGGTAGGTGCGGCGATGGCCATAACGGGGATGGGTGAGCTTCAGGGTCAGGGCGCCATCGTTGGAGAGGAGCAGGGCCCCGCGGCTGTCGGCATCGAGGCGGCCGACCGGATGGAGACCGGAACCCCGCCGCAGGGGCGGGGGCAGGAGATCGAGAACCGTCGGCCTGCCCTGGGGATCGCGGCAGGTGCAGAGCACCCCGACCGGCTTGTGCAGCAGCAGGGTGAGCGGGGCGGGTGCGGCGGCGAGGGGGCGGCCATCGACCTGGATGCTGTCGCGGCGGGGGTCAACCCTCTGACCCAGCAGGGCCGGACGACCATTGACCCGCACCCGGCCCCGGCGGACCAGCTCCTCGGCCCCGCGGCGGGAGGCCAGTCCGGCGGCGGCGATCAGCTTCTGCAGCCGCTCGCCCCGGCCCTCAGCGGGGCCAGGGGAGGGATCCAGCGGAACGGGGGAGGGGAAGGAGGACACGGTCTGGGGAGGTCAGCATCAGTCTCCTGCGCCACGGGGCGGCTGCGGGGGCAATGCGGAACGAGTCCGGGAAAGGATGGTACTGTTACGAAACAACTTGGTTTCGTAACCCACCCTTTCGCGACCATGCCCTCCCTCACCCTGTCCGGATCCGCCGATCACACCCCTGCCGGCGACCTGGTGCGCTCCTACCTGCGCGACATCGGTCGGGTGCCGCTGCTCAGCCATGAGCAGGAGATCACCCTGGGCCGCCAGGTCCAGGAGCTGATGGCGATCGAGGAGCTGCGCGAGGAG
>CAIZQU010000113.1 GCA_903935205.1 uncultured cyanobacterium
GACCGGCCAGATGCTGCGCTATCGGGCGGCGTCGTTCTGGGTGCGGGTGTATTGCCCGGAGATGAGCCTGGGCCTCACCACCCAGGAGGAGGCGCTCGATGCCACCTCCCCGGCGGCGGCGGTGCAGACGGTCACGGTGCGAGAGGTGCCGCTCGCCAAGGGCGGAGGGAATGGCGGTGCTGTTCCTCAGCCGATCCAGCCGATGCCAGGAGCGGACAGGCCTGCTCAGACGGAACCCACTGCCCGAAGCGCAACTGCACCGGCACCACTGCACGAGATCGCCGTGGTCGAGGAGTGCAGCCCCATCCCTTCACCGACGACCGAGCCTGAGGCGCAACCCGCCACCCGAGCAAAGCGCGCCAGCACTCGAGGTCGCCGCTCTGCCCCTGCTTCCGATCCCGCCAACTTGGCCCCGACATCCCAAGAGCTCTCTCCATCGGAGACCGTGATCGCTGCGGGAGAGGATGGGCAGCCGGAGCCATTGCCGCCAGCAGCTCCAGGGCCGGGCCCCAACCAGGACCTGTTTCCCGCGCCAGCCTCTACAGCCAGCCCCCACAGCAGTGAGGCGGCTCAGGTGGAAGCGCCCACTTCGGAGGCCACCCACGTCGCCGCGCAACCGGAACCGCTGGAGACAGCCGAACCCAGCGCCGCAGAAGTGGTGCGATCCGGGTTGCAGGAGATCCCACGGATCGCCTCACTTCAGGCCCTCGACGGCGCCAAGGCCCGCGTCAACGCCCTGCTGGCCAGCGGCCGCATTAACGAAGACGGTGCCGAGCGGCTGTGGGCGGTGATCGATCGCCGCCGTCAGGAGCTGCAGGCCGTCAGTGAGGCAGAAGCGGAGGCAGCGCCATGAGCTTCCGCAGCCACATGCTCAGCGCCATCGGCTCCCTTGAGGCGGCGCTGCAGACGGCGGAGCAGGAGCGGGATCGGGGTGTGTTCGAGCTGGCCCGCGGCGTGCGCTCCCAGCTGCAGCTGATCCGCCTGGCGGAACGAGTGGCGCTGGTGCGAGGCCTCTGGCGCCACGCCCAGGAACTGCTGCCGCCGGGGCTCCCTCCCCAGGACGACATCAGCCGGAGGGCGAGCTGATGGACACCTCTGTTCATCGTCCCCGAGCGCTGCGGCGTCCGTTGGGTCGTCACAAGAAGGCAGTGGCCCTGCACACCGACACCTACCTGCGGCTGCGGGCCTACGCCCAGCAGCACAACCTCACCTGGAGCGGTGCGATCCATGAGCTGCTGCGCACCCATCCCCTGATCGATCTCCCCTCCCTGCTGGCAGCCCAGCAGGAAGGCCAGCCCTCTGCGGAGTCCCAGCCATGAGCCTCAACTCGATCACCCTGGTCGGCCATGCCGGCCGGGATCCTGAGATCCGCTTCTTTGAGAGCGGCACCGTTGTGGCGCATTTCACCGTGGCGGTGAACAAGCCGGGACGGGATGAACCGCCCGACTGGTTCAACATCGAGATCTGGGGCAAGCAGGCCCAGGTGGCGGCCGATTACGTCCGCAAGGGCTCGCTTGTTGGGATCGTCGGCCGGATGACCAGCGAGCAGTGGACCGACCGCAACACCGGCGAGGTGCGCAGCAAACCACTGGTGAAAGCCGAGCGCTTGGCCCTGCTGGGTAGCCGGAACGGAGCGGGGCAGACAGAAGGAGGCGCCGCGGGGAGAACCGCGACCGCAGACCAGAGCACGAGCAGTTCGTCTCCCTACCAAGGCGCACCTGCCCAAGGGGCTGGACGTCCACCAACCGCGACGGGCTGGGGCGCACCCTCCGGCGCGAGCACGCCGGCAGCTCCTCCGGCCCCGGCCTGGACAAGCAACGGCCCGATCAGCGCCGAGGAGGTGCCCTTCTGATGACGCGCCATCACCGTGACCTGCGCCTGCCCGCCTTCCCCAGGCCCTACCCGGTAACGAGGGAGCAGCGGCCATCCCGCCCCGCCGAACCGGAAAGCCTGCGGCCTCTGCTGTGGACGGTGCTGTTGCTCCAAGGCCTCACCCTGCTGCTCCTGGTGGCGGGGCCATTCCCGGGGCGATTCCAGCCACCAGGACTGCCATCGACTTCGCAATCCGGCCTCGCAGGGTTGCCCGATCCCCACGCCAACCCATCGCCGTTGCTCGGAGGTGACACCCCATGAGCACTGACCCTCAGGAGAGCCAGCCCCAGGCGCCGGTCTCTCCCATTGCCGCCACCAGCACGAGCGGAAGGAGAAGCAGTCCGCGTTCGCCGGCCTGCCTATGGATCACCACCGGCGAGGCCAGTGCACATCTCGGGATCAGCCGCAAAACGCTCTTCCGGCTCAAGAAGCGGGGGATCCTCAAGCAGCAGCGCCACTGGGCAAGAAAGAACCCGGCGTCCCCCTCCTCAGACCTGCTCTGGCACGTGCAGCGCTGCGAGATGGCCCTCGGCCGCCTGTGAGACGGGTCGGAGGCTGATCGTCAGCCCAGGCCGGCGGCCTTGAGCTTTCGCGCCATCTCGATCAGCTCCGGCGTGACGCCCTCAGGCAAGGCTGGAGCTGGTCTGGGGGCGGGAGCGGCAGGCGCTGGAGAAGTCAGGCGCTGAGCGCCACGGCGGCGAGGAGTCGGGATATGGACTCCGCCCTCGTCGAGCGCCAGCAGCCGGTTCATGCCCTCCAACCGATGCAGGGCCTGCTCCTCCACCAGGTAGCGGCGGGTGTGGACCGCCTCGCTGTGGCCCATGGCCATGGCCTTGAGGGTGGTCGACCAGGTGGTGGTTTCCTTAGCCCGCAGGGCCCAGGCATGGCGCAGGTCATAGACCTTGCAGCGATCGCGGATGGCCTTGGGCTTTGGGCGGCCGGGTATCGGGCGGGGCTGATGCCAGCCGTAGAGCTTCACGGGCAGCTCCCGGTCCTCGCGGGCGCTGTTGCGGAACCAGTGGCTGAGCACCCGGCTTAAAGCTTCGTTGTTGTGGAACTGCAGCACCCCGTCGGGGCGCTCCGTCGTGCGGATCGGATGGCTGCGCCGCAGCTGGTCGAGCATGGCGCGGGCGTGCTCAAGGTCATTGAGGCGGTAGCGCTCGATCCAGGCCTCAGGCAAAGCCAGCGCAAAGCGATGGCCGGTCTTCGTTTCGCTGCCATCGCTGGTGGAGCTGAACGAACCGACGCTGATCATGCGGGGATTGGCGTCGATCTCACCCGGCAGGGCATCGACGTGCCAGATCTCGTGGTTGCGCAGGCCATAGGTGGCCACCATCGCCATCACCCAACCGCGAAACGGATCGAGCACAACCAGTTGATCCAGCCAGGATTCAATGTCGTCTGTTGCAGGAATGAAGCGCGGTTTTGGCGCTTTGCCCTTACCGGCGGTGGTCTTGAGCCCGGCCAGACGCTCCTGTAATTGAGGAGTGGCGATGCCGATCCCCTTCTTTGCCAGGTAATTCACCATCTGAATCACCTGATAAAACACCTTCGAGTTGTACTCACGCGGCACCAGCGGCAAACCGGGCTCCGAGCGATGCGCCTGAATCGAATCCGGGGTGTAGAGACAGAACTGCTCCAAGTGCTCCGGCTGCGCCGCCGCGGTGTCGGGGTACATCACCCCGAAGAACCCCCGGTCGCGGAAGCAGACGAAGGGGTTGCGATCCCGTGCCTTGGGCCCACCCGGTGCGATGTCGGCCTTGATGGCCTCTCGGATCTCTCCCCAGGTCAAGGTGTGGCCTGACGCAGCAGCAGGATCTGCCGCTGCCTTGCCGAGGGGGCTGCTGAGGCAGTCCCAGTCCAGGCCCTTGCCGCCGGCTGCGCGGTTCTTGGCTGCCTCCAGCAGCAGTTCGGTCAGACGCTCACAGGCTTCGTCGTCCTGGATGCGGCAGCAACGGGCGACCTGCTGGCGCTGGGGCGGGTCGAGTTCGTAGACGTAGGCGAAGGGGCTGCGGGCCACCTCGCGCAGCCGGTAGCAGCAGCCCTCCATCCGGAGCCGCGCCTGCGCCTTCTGGAAGCCTGGGACGGCATGCATGCCCGGGACGCCTCGCCTTCTTCCAGTCTCGCCCGGCCGCTTGAAACAGTTTCAAAAAAGTTTCAAAAAACCGTCCGCGCTGGGCCCAGATGGTCCTCATGTGTCCCTATTCGCAGGACTGAGAAGACGATTGAGACTGCATGCCAGGACTGGGATTTGACCCAGAATCAAGGCTGCGATTGGAATGGGTCGCCTGAGATTCGAACTCAGGACCAATCGGTTAAAAGCCGAGTGCTCTACCGCTGAGCTAGCGACCCGTTGTTGCTCCTGGGGAGAGAGGCAGGCACCGGTGGGAACCGGAACCGGCAGCCTTCCTCAGGCACCCTGGGACCGTATCACCCGGAGGGTCACCGCCGCTACCGGTGGCGGGCAAGTCGCTGGTCTGCCACGGAAGCAGGCGGTTCGGGGTCATGGGATCCGGCGAATCCATGGCTGAGACGTGATGGGCCGGCGTCTCGGGTGCGGCCAGGGGCCGGCGAGGGATCCTGGTTTCAGGCTGGGGCAGGCGACAGACCACCGCCGTCGACAATGGTGGCAGCCGCACAGCGACCGATCGACGCCCCCGCTGACCCCGCTGCTGACGCTGAGCCAGCAGCGCATGCAACACCGCACCCCTGGCCGGAGCCGGTGGTTCACGCCGAGGCCTGGGTGGCCCCCTCGGCGGTGCTGATCGGCGATGTGCGTCTGGAGGCTGGGGCGAGCCTCTGGCCCACGGCGGTGGCCCGGGCGGACCTGTGCCCGATCCTGGTGGGGGAGGGCAGCAACGTCCAGGATGGCGCTGTCCTGCATGGTGATCCCGGCGAGCCGGTGCGGATCGGAGCGGACGTGACGATCGGCCACCGGGCCGTGATCCATGGCGCGACCCTGGAAGATGGCTGTCTGATCGGCATCGGCGCCGTGGTGCTCAATGGCGTGACCGTGGGTGCCGGAGCCCTGGTGGCGGCGGGTTCGGTGGTCACCCGCGACGTTCCGGCCGGCACCCTGGTGATGGGCGCCCCGGCACAGCCGAAGCGGCAGCTCAGCCCCGAGGCGATCGCCGCCCAACGGCTCCACGCCCGCCGCTACCGCCAACTGGCCATGGCTCACGCCGCCCGCCAGATCGACGCAGCCATCGCTGGCCCCAAGGCGATCGCCACCCCAGAGTCCAACCCGAATGCTTCGAAATCGATCGATTGATCGCTGCGGCCTGCGCTGCTCCGGCTCGATTCCTTAAGATCCACAAACCTTCAGCCCTGCCGTCATGGACCTCCGGCTCATCCTGGTCGCCGCCCCCATCCTGCTGGCCGCCTCCTGGGCCGTGTTCCACATTGGCCGTGCTGCCGTGGGTCAGCTGCAGCTTTTCATCAAGCGCGCCGCCTGATCGGCGTCTCCGACCACTGGCATCGCCATGGTCCAAGGGTGCGTGAATCCTCCCGTCGTGGTGATTGGTGCCGGCCTGGCTGGCACCGAAGCCGCCTGGCAGGTGGCCAGTGCTGGGGTTGCGGTCCGTTTGGTTGAGATGCGTCCGGTCCGCCGTTCGCCGGCCCATCACAGTGCCGAGTTCGCCGAACTGGTGTGCAGCAACAGTTTCGGAGCTCTGAGCAGTGACAGGGCCGCGGGCCTGCTGCAGGAGGAACTGCGGCAGCTCGATTCCCTCGTGATCACCACCGCCGACCGCCATGCCGTGCCAGCCGGCGGTGCGCTGGCTGTGGACCGAGGCCGCTTCAGTGCTGCTTTGACCGCTGCCCTGGAGGCCCATCCGCTGGTCCAGATCGAGCGGCGCGAACAGCTCGACCTGCCGAATCCCGAGCAGATCACGGTGCTGGCCACCGGGCCGCTGACCAGCGAGGCTTTGGCGGAGCAGCTGCGTGCCTTCACCGGCCGGGCTGACTGCCATTTTTTTGATGCCGCCAGTCCGATCGTCGAAGGCGAAAGCATCGACCTGGAGCGGGCCTTCCGTGCTAGCCGCTACGACAAAGGCGATGCGGACTACATCAACTGCCCCCTCGATCGCGACCAATACCTCAGCTTCCGACAGGCTCTGCTGGAGGCGGAACAGGCTCCACTCAAGGACTTTGAGCAGGAGAGCGCCAACTTCTTCGAGGGTTGCCTGCCGATTGAGGAGCTCGCCCGCCGTGGTGAGGACACCATGCGCTATGGCCCCCTCAAACCCATCGGTCTCTGGGATCCACGCTGGGGGGATGTCAACGATCGGGAGGTGCGTCGCAACCGCCGCGCCTATGCCGTCGTCCAGCTGCGTCAGGAGGATCGGGACGGGCGTCTGTGGAACCTGGTCGGATTCCAGACCAATCTCAGATGGGCTGAACAGAAGCGGGTGCTGCGCTTGATCCCCGGACTGGAAAACGCTGAATTCGTGCGCTTCGGGGTGATGCACCGCAACACCTTCCTCGAATCTCCCCAGCTTCTGCAAGCCACCCTGCAGTTCCGGCGTCGGCCCACCCTGCTGGCCGCCGGGCAGATCACCGGCACCGAGGGCTATGGGGCGGCGGTGGCCGGTGGCTGGCTGGCCGGCACCAATGCCGCCCGCCTCGCCCGCGGTCTCGATCCCATCAGCCTGCCGGCTACCACCATGATCGGGGCCCTGACCCACTTCGTCGCCGAGGCCCCCTGCGGTGGCGAGGGCAGGCGCGGCGGCTTCCAACCCATGCCCCCGAGCTTCGGCCTGTTGCCGGCCCTGGCGGAACCGATCCGCGACAAGCGCCGTCGCTACGGCGCCTACCGTGACAGGTCCCTGGCGGATCTCTGCCCCTACACCTCGCGACGGGGAGCAGCCCTGGCTGTCGTCTGAGCGATGCCGACCAGGCGTGCATCACGAACGACCCGCCAACCCTTCGCTGCTGTGATCGGCCCAGGAGCCGGCCAATCCTTGGGGCTTCTGGCCGTGGCGCTGTGATCGCGCTGTTGATGCCCCATCCAGCCCTGGCTCCAGGCGAACCGCATCAGCGCCACCACCAGCGACCCGTTCCACAGCCGATCCCCGGCGGTACCAGTGGCGCCAACCACCCCGCCCCCGGCGGCCTCCAGGCCAACGATCACCCCCGCGCCCCAGCCGGCGCCAGCGTGGACCTGCGCCGGCTCGATGCGATGGTTCAACACCACACGTCGGTGCCGCGGATGCGCATCTGAGGAGTTGCCAACGGGGGGGAACCCGGGGCGGCGGCCTATGGGCGGGACATCCGGGGTGATCAGGGGCAGGAGATCAGGGCGATGGCCAGCGGGGCCGGACATGGTTTGCTGAGGCTCCCACCGATTGCATGAGGCTGGCTCCCGGGGGCGATCCTGATTCGCGGGCTGGTGCGATTGCGAGGGACGACCGACAGATCCAGGGGATGCGGAGGATGGGCACCACCGCGACACGCAGCCATCGGGTCGTCTGCATTGGGGAGAGCATGATCGAGCACCCTGGCGTTGACCCGCAGATCGCCCATGACGGCCTGGGCCATTCCCGCAACACCGCGATTCAGCGCCAGAGCCGCCAGATCATCGCGGCCCAGCGGTGCGAACCGATCCAGCTGCGCCGGATGCTGCCGCACGATGGCCTGACCAATCCTGAGGACTATCCGTTTGATCGCTGATTGGCACTTTGACGCCCCGTTTCCGCTGGCATCGTGAGCGTCTGTATGGATCGTTCCGGGTCCCTGTCCCCGATTGCCCGGCTGCGGCCCTGGCCCGGCCTGTCTGGTCCCACTCGCAGGGTGTCCATGCCACCCAGGCGGAGGCGGAACACCAGGCCAGGGAACTGGGCTGCGAGGGAAGCCGCCGCCATCTGGACCAGGGGACGCCAGCAAGGATGGGGCCCATCGGCATCCAGGGCTGCACGATCACTGAAGCCCCGTCGCCTGCATCGTCTGATGATGCCGCAGATGATGCCGCTCGCTATCGCGGCCATCGCTGGTCAGGGTGTGGAGCGATTTCTTCCATAGCCTTCTGCTCAGCCAGCGAATCGATGTCTTCTGGTGGCTGAAGATCCATCTCGGCCCGTTCAGTCCGATCGATCGGCAACCTTGATGTGCCATTGTGATTGGTTGGCTCACCGAGGTGCTGGTCGTCACGGGTCTGGCCCTGCTCCTTACTCCAGGACGGCCCTTGAGCTCCAGCCTGGACTCCTCCCAGCAGCCGGAGTGAACGGCAGGGCATGAGGATCGGGACATTGGGGATTGGGTCTGCCGTGTGCACCGACTGCATCCGCAGCAAACCATCCGCAGCCCTGACGATCTCCGGCTCAGCCATCCACCAGCAAGGCCTTGAGGTGAATAAAGTTGGAGGGCCAACTTGAATTCAGGATCATGCTGACCGGCGCTGACCTTCTCGCCAAGGTCAAGGAGCTCGGCGAGGCTTCCAAGTCTGATTTGGTGCGTAGCTGCGGCTACGTGAGCACCAAAAAAGATGGCAGCGAACGTCTTAACTTCACGGCCTTCTACGAAGCCCTGCTTGAAGCCAAGGGGATGTCGATCGGCGGTGGCAGCAACCGTGGTGAGCGTCGCCGGCCTGGTCGGCAGCTCAGTTATGCCACCAAGGTGCTGTTCAACGGCAACCTGCTCGTCGGTAAGGCCTACACCGCTGAGCTAGGCCTCAAGCCTGGCGATGAGTTTGCCATCAAACTCGGACGCAAGCAGATCCGGCTGGTGCCGATCGGCCACCCCGATGATGAGGAGGATTGAGAGCTTGCCCCTGACCGCCACCCATCGCTAGGGTCGAAGCCAAGGTCAGCGATGGCTGATGCTGCCTGATCTGCTGCTGGCGTTCGCCATCCCCCTGCTGCTGTTGCTGTTGACGGTGGTGGCGTTGCTGCACCCTGCTGTGCCGCTGGTGCGCCAGCTTCAGCGATTGGCTGCCATGGCACCTCGACTGGTGCCGTTTTTGTTTGCACTGGTCATCACCCTGTCGTTGTTGCGCTGGCTGCTGCAGCGCTGAGTGCACCCAGGGGCGATCATCCTGCAATCCCTCCCCAGCCAGCCATGCCGATGCTGGCTGGATTGTCAGTCATGTTCGGCGCCTGGCGCCTGGCTCTCAACGCCCTGGCGGAGGAGGCGGCGATCGTTCAGGGCGGCTGGGCCGGGCAGGCCGCCCAGCCGTGGCGGCGGATGTGGCCGGCCTGGAGCTCTGTCGAAAAGGCTTCGCACAGAGCTCAGCCGAATGCTCCGTAGGGGCGGCTCTGTCTGACCTGGAGCGGGGGCATGGAGCTCATGCGGTGTCTTGATTAGGTAGCAAGCTCCGCACTCCTCAAGGTCCGCTCCGGCCTAGCGGTGCACCTGCAGGTGGCATGGAGGATTCTCGCGGTCATCTGCTCTA
>CAIZQU010000114.1 GCA_903935205.1 uncultured cyanobacterium
TAGCCGTCTTCACGCTAGACTCCGATAATCCTGACAACTATGACTTTACCGATGAACGCTTATATGAGTATCTCGAAAGCTTCGGCCAAGCATTTGCGGATCGAATATATTCTTACTTTGTAAAGAGAAACAATGCGATTTTAAGGAATATCATGGCTAGCATAGGCGACAAGCTCGACTACGTTGATCTAATAGACACAATTATCGCAACTCTTCGTGATGAGTTCAAGTGCGAAGAGTGCGCTTATTTCGATGTAATTAACGAGGTCCAGGACGACTTTGTGAATTATAATGTTACTAGTTCTTACCGATATCCCAGGAAGCTACGGGTTGCCAAAAAAGATGGTCCACCGGTGGCAGGCAAGTCTAGAACTCGTTTTAGGCAGGGAAAAGGTATTATTGGCAAAGTATGGAACGAGAAAAAACCTCATATTGTCGCCAATGCCCAAGAAGATGATGCCTTCATAGAGTCACCCACGCTAAAGTCATTCGAACTATCTATGCTAGTGGTGCCTGTGCTTGCCACAAGTAAACCCAATGAAGAAAGAATCATTGGTATTATTTGTTGTCATCAACAAGGTCATCCCGACTTCTTTACGATTTACGATCAGTTGCTGGTCCAAAATGTAGCAGTTGCTACGGCAAATATCATTGAGAGAACAAGAATTCTGGAATCTCTTAGCGACATTGCTTTAAAAACGGCAGACATGAGTGTCGATGAAAAAACGCTTAAGTTTTTGTTGCAGACAATCTGTCAATCAGCTTATGCACTTACCAGCGTTAATTCTGCCAGCATACACTTACTTGAAGGTCCATTTGATGATAACTATAGGAAAAGTCTTAAGCCCAATTTCTCATATCCGGTCAATCACGAGGATCCTCCACGACTGGAAGGGACAGGCGTCACTGATTGCGTGATCAAAGAAATGCAAACGAAGGAATTTTCCATGCGATTAGAAAATTATCACTTTATCAATCCAAAATATCGAGACTTGGGAATACAATGCAAGCTGGTCGTACCCCTAACACTTCAAGACGGCAGTGATAATGGCGCCACTGAACATCCCAAAAGGCTTTTAGGCTGTTTGTATCTTGATAAATATCAAGAAGACTCTTTTTCCGATGTTGAAATCTTTACGCTTGAACTATTAGCCAGGCATGCCGCCATTAGCCTGAATAAAAATCTTATGCTTGCTGAGAAAACAATCAGCACTAAATCTCTCGAGGGCTTGAAAAATGCTATTGACTCGATAGCTGGCCTTGAAGAGCTTAATAGTCTTTTGCGGGAAGTTGCTTGGCTTGCCTATGAGTTATGTGGTCTCCCCAAAGTTAATGAAAAGCAGCACCAAGTATCTTCTGAAGCCAAGTCAGTTTTACACGCTTCTGATTGGCCAGACTTGATAGCATATGTGGCTGAGTATAGTGAGCAAGATGATATTCTTAAAGTAAGAGCAGCCTATCCTCCCCATTATCTTGGCAAACTTGACAAAGAGTTTTTGCAAGGCAAGGACAATGGGAAAGTAGGTATTTCTGGGCTTGCAATTGGCCTCGGCACTGATGGACCAGCTACAATTAATATCAATGATATCGATAAGTTAAAAGAGGATAGCAACCCACTTCTTGCCAGGCATTACATAAAGATTAACGACAGAACAATATCACAGCTATCCGTTCCGATTCTAGGAAAGAGCCTCGATGACAAAGGTCCCAGAAAATTAGGAGTGATCACACTAGAGCACACAACAGGCTATGCCTTCTCGAATGATTACGTGAATGTTATTAAGCAATTTGCGCAGCATGTTGCGATTGCATATGGGCGACAGATCAGCAAGGAGGAAATCGAGCACAAAAGACAGGTTGTAACCAGCCTTCACAACTCTTTAGGGGTTATCGTTAGGGAGCCTTCACAGTCAATGTTGTACAAGGCGGTAACGCAAACAAGGGAGGCTCTGCGAGCCAATGCAGTCTATGTTGTGCCTATTCAATGTGATAAGCCTGGCTGGATTAAGAATGTTGGTGCCCAAGGCGAGCTAAAACTACAAATGGACAAATGCGTTCCCGCTGTAGATGACATCATCAAGAGAGGAAGTTATAGAATTGCAAGCCAACTGAGCCATACCAGCTATCCTATTTCAGAGAATAGCGCCGAATTGTCTTTTGAGGATGTTACAAAGCAGGTCTTTGAGGAGCAGAGATACAAAATAGTCAAGTCTGGATTTGGCTATGGGTATTGCTTCCCTTTCTCGTCGGCGGACGAACGTATTGGTGTCGTCTGGATTCTTCTTGGCCAATCTTCGAGCACTCCGAAGCGTTCATTTGATGAAGAGATCATTAGCAGCTACGTGAATACGATTGCACTTTCATATGCCAACTCAACACAGTTTCATGATCTGATTACGAGGAGTCAAAATGATCTTGACCAACAGATGAAGAAGGACAATACAAATGTAAGGCGTCAATCAAATTTTTACTTCTTATTGGCCTTCTTTACTTCAGGGACTGGCATTATTATCCTTATGTTGGGTATTTTCCTGCTATATTCTGACGGCAACAGCAATTTCGGGGCAAGAAAATGGAATGCAATCAGTCTCGGAGCACTCGGAACTGGTTTGGCCTTGGAAGTCTGCACAATTTTGGTTTTTCGACAGTTAGAAGCGGCGAACAGAAGGTTGGATCAGTATCACCGTGAAAGTCTAAGCATTGGGCAGCTTAATATTCTCCTTTCCGCTTCTAATCAGGTTTCTCAAGCCGATAGTCTCAAATCCAGCTTGATCGAAGGCGCCAAGGCTAAATGGCTTGCGGGTTCTGAGGTGGGGAAGGCTGAGCCAGGCGAATCAGCGAAGTCCCGATGGTTTGCAGGCCCTGAACGTGGCAAGGTTGAGTAGGGCCAATAGAGGGTTTTCTGATTCACAAGGCCAGGAGCGATCGCGGCGGTTTCTCGATCAGATTCTCTGAGCGAGGGGCGCAGGCTTTCGGCTTGGTCGCGGAACAGACCGGCTGGCCAGCGATCCGATCGGGTCTGGCTTGGAGCTCGATCCGGCTTGCAGCGAAACAACCCCAGCGGGGGCGCGCCCTGGTGGCGTTCGGCAGGCTCTGGCCGCGGCCATCCGACCGGTTCAGCGGAGCTGAGGGGCGCAGGGTTTCGGCCTGGGACCCAGGACCTGGCTCGAATGCTCAGCTCCCCAGCAGAGGTCATCGGCCGCGGTGCCACCTGGGGCGATCTGCCGCGCCGTCGCCATCGGTTCGGCCAGCCTGCGCACGCCCCGCCGCAGGCTGGATCGGAGCGATCGGGAGGGGAGATCAGCTGGCTGCGGTGATGCCCCGGGCTGGAGATCACACAGGCCTGCCAGCAGCCGAAGTCATCGCTGTCGAGCACGGTCGGCGAGCCAGCCCCCTGGAGCTGCAGCCCCGCGGGGCTACGGATGGAGGAGCGGGGCAAGGGAAGCGGGCCGAGGCCCTGCCCCATCCCACATTCCACATCCCATATCCGCCATCCGCCATCCGCCATCCGCCAGGCTCAACCATGTCATCAGAACGCAAGTTAGCCGAGGTTGCTAACACTCAGCCCGGCTGCAGCTGAGAACAACCCCCCGCTCGTTAACCTGCGAGATGATTGCAAACCGAACGTTGATGGCCTCCAGAACAGCCGCCAGATTGTTGGATTGGTCTATCGGGAGGCTCAGGAACGCTCCGACGCGATCCGGCTGGCTGAGCCGCTGGCCAAGGCTGGCCCCGATCCTTCTGGGCGCCACGGCCCTGATCGGTCAGGTCGCCCAGGCGGCCCCGCAGCAATTCCATGGCCTGATCGAACTTGACTACGGCAGCAGCCTGCCGGGCGCGCCAAAACACAGCCGCTATTTTGTTGATTTTGTGCTGGATGATTCGGTGCTCGACACCGACAACACCGTGTTCGAAAATGATCTCTACAATGCCAACGGCATCCGCGGCATCACCACCACCGGTGTCTTTGATCGGCCCTTCCTATCGCTGAAGCTGAGCATCGATCCCAGCAGTAGCGCAACACTGGACCTGTCAGGTCTGAACTTCGAATTGGACAACCCGAATTCCAACTTCTCACGGGTTGTCGATGCCAACCAGCCGCCCGATCCCCAGGCTCCTCCCTGCGACGTATACACCTGTCACAACGAGCACATCACCCTGATGGCTCGCGACATGACATCGGGCCTGGCCGTCCATCATGTCTGGTTCAATCTCTACAACAGCAATTTTTACAATCCGATTTACGCCTCGCGCCAGCTTCTGCTCGATACGAGTGCATCGGGCCTTCCCTTCTCCTTCGCTGATCTCTTCCTGCACGGCCCCCAGACCCTGGCCGAATTCCGCAGCCATCGCACACCCAACATCGCCGAGCTCCGCGATCCGGTGCTCCTCACCGGCCCCAACGGCACCGTGGCCTCCGGCCGCTTTCTCAGCCTGGCTTATGTGGCACCGGCCCCGGCGCCCCTGCCCTTGCTCGGCCTGGGTGCTGCCCTCGCCGGCAGCCGTCGTCTACGGCGCCGGATCAAGGCCGGATGAGCCACCATCTCCAGCCGCTGCGGCCCCACCAGAGCTGACCCTGGACCACGCAGGACGAGCTTGGCTGGCTTGATCGGGGAGTTCGAGGCCTCCAGGCCCAGGAAGCGATCGGCTTGGCCTGGCCCCCACCTCCAGCGGGAGAGGAGCGGGAGTCGCTCCTGCAGCGAGATCCTTGAGCATGACCAAAAGATCACAAGAGAACAGCACAGTCTTCACCGCCAGCGCCTCAGCCGCCCGCAGTTCCGGAGAGACTGGAAATAACAAAGAAAGAGATCTTGAAGTTTCATTCTCCTTCAGAAACACCCTATGGATCATCATTCTGTCTAAAGTTTGACCGGAAGTCTTTCCCCAACCATTGCCAGCACGACCCATGTCACAACGGCCCATGTCACCACGATCCAGCGCACTGCGATCCACCTTTTCTCTCGGCCTGGCCCTCGGCCTTGGCGCCCTCACCCTCACTCCCGCCGTGCTGGCGGATACGGTGGCCCGCGCCAATGGGCGTTGCACCCTCAAGGAAAACGGTTTCCAGGCCTACAACGGCTACTGCACCATCAAGCAAAAGCAAAATGGCGGCACCACAATCTTTGTGGTTGACCTGGAAAACGGCAATCGCTTCCGCTTCGCCGGTCCCAGTCGCCAGCAGCTGCACGTGGAGACCGCCTCTGGCATTGAACAGAATGTTCTGTTCGAAGATCAGGGCAGCAAGGGAGTCTTCAGCTGGAATGACGGCGCCAGCACCCATCGCCTGTCGGTCAAGACAGACACGGTCACCAATCCCAATGCCCAGTTTGATGACCATCCCAGCACCGCCACCGGTTCAACCGTGGCTGGCGCTGCGGTGGGTGCCCTGATCGGCGCCCTGCTCGGCGGCGGCAAGGCCCCGGCCAACACCGCCACGGGGCTGGAGGGCCAACCGGTGGCCGAACTGCAGAATCTGATCGGCAGCGATCCGGGCTATGTCGAGAGCCGACTGACCGGTGCGGGTTACACCTACATCCGCTCAGTCCAGAGAGAGAATGGGGTGGATTCCTATTGGCGCCGTGGCGGCAGCTGCATCGATGTGCGCAGCGTTTTCAATCGCTACCAGAGCGTCACCTACGCCAACTTCAACGCCTGCAACTGAGCGGTCATCAGCAGGGCCAGGATCCACGGACCCTGGCCCTTGATCCTGACCCCAACCCCCTTGGCTTGGCCTTCTAGCCCTTAGCGCGTAGCCGGATTGGCCCCAAATCGATGGAAGGTTCCAGCCATGGAGCGAAGCAGGATCTTGCATCGATCCCATCCGCATCGAGCCCGTGGCGCCGAAGCAACGGCTAGAGCGATGCATCCGCAAAACGATCGCTCCGCAGAACGATCGCTTCTGAAGAGATCCCGCATCCAAGGCACTGGAGCATTGGCGATCTCCTGCGTCTCAGGATGCGGCCGCGACAGTCGCCCGATTGCGTCTGCCGTTGTTCGGGGCCTGGTCCATCGACCGATGGCCAACAGGCTCCTGGTCCGACAGAAGCCGAACGGGTGAATGAGGGAACCGAGCGTCGCTTGTCACCCCCCTGCCAACACCCCCAGCCCGTGCAGACCCTCATAGAAGAGGTAGGCGGCAAACACCAGCGCCAGCACCCCCACCAGCCATTCGGCCTTGTGCTGCAGCCATTCCTCCAGGGCAGCGATCGGGGCGCGGATCGAGCCGGCGCTCACGATCCAGGCCAGCGGCGGCAGCAACAACAGCGAACTGGCCGCCAGCACGAACAGGCCGCTGATCTCCACATCGGCGCGCAGGCCGGGGTGGTTGATCAGCAGCAGGCCCGATTCCTTGAGGTAGAAAACCAGATTTTCCGGGGTGAGCAGGGCGCCGGCGGCCCCCACCAGCACCAGCAGCCAGGTGGCCATCTCGGGCAGCTTGTTCATCAGCCGCAGGGCCATCCCCTCCTCGCCGATCACCGCCTGGGGGGTGAGCTGGAACAGGCCCAGGGCCAGCAGGCCACCGGCACCGATCAGGTCGATCAGCACCTGATCGCGGTGGCCGTGGTGGGGGGTGAGGGCCATGCTGCCGCCCACATGGGTGAGCACCACCACCGCCAGCAGGTTGGCCAGGCTCCAGCCGAGCACGTAGGCAAAGGAGCGACGCAATGGGTCACGGCCGAGCAGCAGCAGGGTCACCACCCCAATGTGCAACGGGCTGAAGGCGATCCCGATGCCGAACAGGGACGACTGGGTGAACAGGGAGGGGCTCAAGGCGTGCGGCGGGAGGGGTCCCGCCGGAGGCTGCGGCGGGAGGGTGTCTTCAGCAACCCTATCGGCGTGCCGCGATCGATCGCGTCCGAGCCATCAACAGCGCCATCGTGCCCACGGGCCGCCAACCGCCGCAGCGTCCCAGCCGGCGGCGGCATCCGGAGGCAAAGCACAGATCCAGCGCTAACCAGGAGCAACCCACGGCAGCCCGCGGAGCAATGGCCAGCCTCCACATCGCTAACACGGTCTCCGACCTGATCCAGGGAGACGTGCAGGAACACCTGCCGCTGGAGCGGATCCCGCTGGCGGGGGATGTGCTGGGCCTGGGGACCACCAGCGGCTGGGATAACGGCGAACTCACCTTCCTCTGCGACGATCCAGCAAGCCGGCAGCCGGTGCACACCCGTGTGTACAAGAGCGAACCTCACAACGGCGGGCTCCGGCTGCTGGAGCCCGGCCCGGGCCTGCAGCACTTCCCCTTTGCGTGCTTCAGCGCCGATGCCACCGGCCTGCGCCGGCCGGTGCCGCCAGCGCTGCTGAGCGGAGCGGCCGACCGGCCGCTGCAGGCGGTGGTGGCCGAGGCGATCGCTGCGATGACTGCCGAGGGACTCCTGGAGCCAGCGCCGATCTACGGCCTGCGGCTGCTGAGTCGCTGGAGCGGCCTGGTGATCACCGTGGCCTCCAAGCTCTGCCTGGGGCAGCGGCGCCGCAATCAGGGCCTGGCCAGCCTGCAGCCCCTCGCTGCCGGCCCCGAGGGGCTGCAGGCCAGCATCTATGAGCTCCTGCCCCACTTCCGCCTCAGCGCCGAGGACCCCGGCGATCCGGCCGATCCGATCCGCTGGCTGAGCGACAGCCTGCAGTGGGAAGGCTGCGGCTTCTACGACACCGCGCCCGAGCTGGGGCGGGTGACGGTGCCCGTGCCGGAGGCCCATCTGCATCTGCACGGTTGCAGCACCGATCTGCGCCATGGCGGCCACCTGCTTCACGACCACCCGGCCACGGCGCTGGCGGCGATCGACTGGCTGGTGCTCTACCCGCTGCAAGAGATCATCACGCTGGGCGCGGATCTGGCGGTGCGGGATCTCAGCTGGCGCCAGGGGGAGGCGCAGTTCAGCGTGGTGAACCAGGGCAGCCTGGATGCCAGCGAGGTGGGCGTGGCCGTGGTCGTCAACGACCGCTATTCCGGCCATCGCTATCTGCGGCTGCCCTGGCTGGGTGCGGGAGAAGCCGAGCGTGTGACGATGCCGCTCCCGCTTCCGGCCGGCTCCCATCGGCTGGAGGTGATTGTGGATCCCGAGCGCAACATTCTCGAGGAGGAATCACGGCGGGCCAACAACCGCCAGATCCTGGAGCTGGAGCTTGGGGAGTGAAGGGGCTGGCCGTTTTCCCCCTCTCAGGCGATGCCTGAGGCTCCCTTGGCCCTGCCCCAGCGGCTCTCCGGAACGGAGCGTGGGCTGCGCAGCGCCAAGGGCTCGCCCGGCTCGGGGAGGCTGGCCGCCCGTTTCTCCCACCGGGCCGATCCCATGCCCCCACGCGATCTGATCCGGCCCCTACTGGCCTCCCTCACCGCGCTCCTGCTGCTGCTGGGCAGCGCCGCACCGGCCTGGGCCGATTTCGTGCTGCCGCCCCTGCCCTACGCCAGCGATGTACCCGATCAGGTGATAAATCCGAGGATCTGGCCCACGATGTCCAGCACCGCATCGAGCTGCTCCTCCCTGAGTTGGCCCATGGGGTGGGGGCGTGCGCCGCGGGCTTTCCAATCGAACGACTTGATCTGGTGACAGAGCACGAAGCTGTGGGCGTCGGCTCGATCCGGGATGGGTCCAAGATCTACGGCGAGAGAGGAACCCTGGTTGTAGGCCGCTGAGGTCATCGCGCAGCCGACGACCAGACCCACAGCCCGGTGGAAGGGTGCGGTGGACAGCACCAAAAACGGATGATGGTCTTTCATCTCCCTGCCGGCCTGGGGGGTGTGGTCGATCCAGATCACATCACCCCGATCGGGCAACCAATCGGCCCGCCGCCGCGGTGGCGTCATGGGATGAGCTCATTGCCGAGGGGTTCCCAGGCCATCGCTTCGGTGGGTTCGCCCGGCATCGGCCGATAAGCGGCCAGCCGCTCGGCCAGGGGCCGTCTGGGCTGGACGGGACGGATCAGCACGCCTTCCGGCACCACCTTCAATTCCACGGTCTGGTTGTCGTGGAGCCGTGCCTCGCGGGCCACGGCGGCCGGCAGCCGCACGCCAAGGGAATGGCCCCAGCGGCGCAGATCCTGGCGAGGGAGCGAGGGGGCCATGGGTATGGAAATGTTTAACCTTGAGTTTAAACGTTTGTCTCGGCATTCGGCAGCGGGGCACGGAGCCGTTGGGGCCCAGCGGTTCGAGCTGCTGCCGATCCAGCGCCACCATGCGATCCAGGCCGGCGGCTATCGCCAGGCCCACCGCGATCCATTGATCGGCTGCTGGCCGCTCAGGCCGAGCTGGAGGGGTTCAGCCTGGTGATCATCGATCCGGCGCTGGATGCATTTCCCTGCAATCTGCTCTGGTGAGGCCGCCGACCTCAACCGGGGTCATCGCTTTTGAGCTGGAGGCGGTAGAGCGCCTCCGGGTCGCTGCCGTGGCCGCCGCGGCTCCAGGGCAGACGGAGCCACCGCTCTCCTCGCTGCCGCGGGCCAGGCTGGCGAAGGCAAAGGCGTAGCTCAACGCGGCGCTGCAGGGCCGCAGCAGCTCCGGGAGCTGGCGCAGCGGATCGGGGGCGGGCAGGGCGGCGCACTGGCGGCGGAGTGAGAGCTGCACCTGATCGAGGGCGGCATTGGCCTGGGCCTTGAGCAGCGGCAAGGGGAGATCGGCGGGAGCGGGGCGTGGTCCACCGAGCTGCTCCAGGCGCAGGTTGGCGCTGATCTGCAGGGGCACCAGCAGCAGGAAGCCGAGGGCGGCGGCGCCGGCCAGGCGGCTGAAGGAGCGCTGGCGGCGCTTCAGGAGGGGATCGGCGGGGTCGAGCCAGCGGCCGATCGGCAGCAGAGCCAGAGCCAGCAAGGGCAGGCTGGCGCTGTCGAGCAGGGTGCGAGCCAGGCGCCCCTGCCAGCCCGGATCAAAGGGGGTGAAGGGAAAGCGGGTTGTGAGCGCGAGGGTGGCGAACAGCAGCACAAAGGCCAGGGCGAGGCGGCTGAGGCTGCGCAAGCGCAACGCTCGGATCGCGGCAAGGGAGGCCAGACGGCCCTCAACGCCCCGGCAGCCCCCTCAGGGCCCGAGCCGGAAGGCCCAGTCGGCGGCGTTGAGGCCCGGGAAGATGCCGTCCTCCCGTTCCAGTCCGGCCAGCCAGCCGGGATCGGGAGCGTTGCCGCTCTCGACGGCGCCCAGCAGGCGCCAGAAGCGATCGAGGTGGCGGTGGATCCGATCGCGGGCCAGTTCGGTGGTGGTGCCGGCCCGCAGGATGAAGCTCCAGTCAGAGCTCTGGGCGAGCAGCAGCTCACGGCCGGCCTGGGTGAGCCAGCGGCGCTGGTCGGCGGAGCCCACCCCGCGCGACACCCGCTCCACCATCGCCCGGGAGGCCCGCTGCCATTCGGCCACCACCCAGGAATTGGTCTCATTGAGCCAGTAGTCGTGGTAGCCGCCCTTGCCCCAGCTGGAGGGGGAGGGGCGACAGACCTGCAGGGCCGGGTTGCCGGCCAGCACGCCCCGCAGGCTCACGAAGCGCACCCCGGCGGCCGGACCCTGGCGGAACAGCTCCTGCAGGAAGCGGGGCCCCTCGAACCACCAGTGGCCGAACAGTTCGGCATCGAAGGGAGCCACCAGCAGCGGCGTGCGCTCCATGGCCCCAGCCAGGCTGTCGAGCTGGGCGACGCGACCGGCGAGGTAGGTGGCGGCATGCTCGACCAGCCGCTCGGCCGCCTTGGCGGGCTGGTAGGGCTGCTTGTCCTCCAGGGAGCAGACGCGGGCGGTGACCCGGTGCAGCTTGAGGCCGAGGGGCCGGCGGCTGCGCACCCCCACCGCCTCCAGCTGGGCCTCGGGCAGATCCCAACCCAGATCACGGTGGAATTCGCGGTAGGCGCCATCGCCGGGATAGCCGCGGCTGGCGCTCCACACCGGCAGGGTGGATTCGCTGTCGCGGCCGAAGAAGGCCACGCCGCCGGCGGAGCAGATCGGGGCGTACACGCCGTAGCGAGGCCTGGGCTGGGCGTGGAGCAGGCCGTGGCCATCGAGGAGGCTGTAACGCAGACCGCAGGCGGCCATGCTGCGATCGAGACCCTCGTAAAAGGCGCACTCCGGCAGCCAGATGCCCAGGGGCCTCTCCCCCAGCAGCCGCTGGTGCTCGCGCACGGCGGTGATCAGCTGGGCGTGGACCGCCTCGGGGGTATCGCGCAGCAGGGGCAGGTAGCCGTGGGTCGCCGCGCAGGTGATCAGGTCGAGAACGCCGGACTGCTGGAGCTGGCGGAAGCGGGGCAGCAGGTTGCCGCCGCAGGCCAGGAACTGCTCGGCCACGCCGGCCAGCTGGGCGTCGAGGTCGGCGGCGGCCTCGGCACAGGCGGCCGGGGCCTCGGTCAGCAGCTGGCGGCGCAGTTCCAGCCAGGGCAGGAAGCGCTCATTGAGGGAGCGATCGCTCAGCAGGGTGAGCAGGGTGGGGGAGAGCCCGAGGGTGAGGCAGGGCTGGCTGGCCGGATCGGCGGCGGCGGCCTCCAGCACCTGCAACAGGGGCAGATAACACTCCTGCAGGGCCTGGAAGTACCAGTCTTCCTCCAGGGATCCGGGCTCCCCTGAGCGCACATAGGGCAGATGGGCGTGAAGAACCAGGGCCAGATCCCCTGCGGCCATGGAGCTCCCGCGATCCATGCACTCTAAGCCTCACGCCCCGGCCGAACGGCCAGCCCGCTGCCGACGCCGGCCCGATCGCCTCGGGCCGGCGGGCCTTCGCTGGCCTCAGGCGCGGCCATCACGACCCCCTGCCGAAGAGCCGGGCCAACAAGGAGCGGGACGCCGGTGCGGGGGACGGGGACGGCGTGCCGCTGCTCGACGCCGCCGGTGTCGTCGTGGCCAGTCCGCCCAGCTGCAGGCGCACCTCCAGCGCTGGCCGGCTGCCGCTGACCATGCGCAGGGTCAGGCCGCTGCCGTCACCAGCCAGGACCTGGGGCTTGAACCAACGGAGGCGGCCATTTCGGTTGCGCAGACCGAAGCGCAGCTGATCACCGGGACGCAGCTCCAGCGTGCGGCTGCTGCCGGAGGAGAGCCGTCCGGCCTTGCCGCGGAGGCCGGCCCGCAGAACATCCCGCAGCGATGGAGGGCCGTTCTCCCCAGCCCGACACACCAGCACCTGCAGGGATTCACCCTTGCGCAGGCCGCTGCCACCGGCCTGGAGCTGAACCACCACCGTCCTGGGGGCACCGCTGCCGCCGGCCAGCTCCACCCCGCTGCCGGAGGGGGTCAGTTGCAGGGCCCAGGCGGCCGCAGGGGCCGGAAGGGAGGGTTCCACCGACGGGCCACGGTCGCCAGGGGATGGGGACGGCCCCGGATCGGTGGGTTGATCCTTGCCGCCGTCCACAGGACCGGGACCGGGAACGGGTCCGGGTCCGGGGTCCTGGCGCGGCTCCTGGCTGACGGCGCTGGCGGTGTCGACGATCTTCAGCAGAGCGGCCAGGTCGTCGATCCTGGAAAGCGGCTGGCCGTCCCGGCTCACCAGAGCGATGGGCGCACCGCGGTAGCGCAGGGTGCCGCCGAGCAGCTCGAAATCGCTGTCCGTGGCTCCGGGGAAGCGATCGCGCAGGGCCAGGAAGCGATCCCCCTGCGCCACGTGGAAATCGCTGATCGCATCGATCCCCTGACCCCCCGCCGGCAGCCGCAGCACGAAACTGTCGGCTCCCGCCTCACCGCGCGACAGGGTCGGCCCCTGGCGGGGGTCGAGCACATCGTTGGCGGCGCTGCCCACCAGCTCGCTGCCGGGGCCCGGGGCCGGCGCTGCGGTCTGACCGGGCACCGCGATCGCGATCGCAGCCACGGACGCCCCAGGATCGAGGCTGAATCCGCTGTCCGCCGCCAGCAGCTGCACCTGCAGGCGGCTGTTGCTGGCCAGGCCGGCGGGAACCCGGATCGTCAGGGTGCTGGCCGTGGCGCCGGCGGGGATGAACAGCAGCTGGGCACCGGTGGCGGCGCTGCCATCACTGCGTTGGCTGCCCTGCGGTGCCTCCACGAACAGCTGCACCACCAGCCCCTGATCCGGGGCGGGCTGGCCGAGCCGCACCTCCACCAGGGCGGTGCCGCCGGGAAGCACGCCATCGGCAAGGGCCAGCAGGCCCACGCTGTGGTCGTCGCTGAGCCGGGAGGTCGTGACGCCACCCTCGGCCAGGGTCGTGGTGAGCTGCGCCAGCCAGGCCTCCGGGCCGATCGTTCCCGCCAGCAGATCGGTCCAGCGGCCGGTCAGCATGGTCAGCATGGTGGCCTTGATGGCCCCGGAAGCCGCCAGCAGGGTGCGCAGCCGCTCCGCATCCTGGCCCGCAGCCAACGCCTGGACCTCCAGGGCGTCGTATGCGTCGGCCAGGCGCCGATAGCCGTTGACCGCAGCCTCTCGCAGGCTGGGGGCGGCCTGCGGGTGGAAGCCGTCCAGAACGGATCGGAGCAGGGCCACCTGCACCTCCTGCCTGGCCTGGGGGGTGGTGGCCGCCGCCAGCAGCGGCGCCACCGTCGCGGCGGCGGCGGCCAGCCGGCTGGCCTCCGCCGCCGGGCTGAGCTGATCCCGGGCCGTGGCGGGGGCGATCAGCAGCAGCAGCGCCGCCAGCCGGCTGTGGCTCAAGGCCTGCCGCAGGCCACGCACGCCATCGCTGGCCATTGCCGCATAGGGCTCAAACCGGGCCAGGTCGGGGTCGCCGCTGGTCAGGGCGGCCCCGAAGGCCCGCTGCAGCGCCTGGATCTGGGGTTCGGCGCTGCCGCCGAGGCGCAGCAGGGTGGCCAGGGTCGTCAGGGGGGTGAGGGCGCCCTCGCCACTGCTGCCCAGCAACCGCAGCCCCTGCATCGACTGGCCGCTGAGGGTATCGATGCCGCCGCTGGCCACCAGCGGCAGCGGCGTCGCCCCGGCATCAGCCGCCGCCAGCAGGTCGTTGGGCACCGCCAGCCGGAACGAACCATCGGCCCTGGTCTCGGCCGTGGGTTCACCGGCCTGGTGGATCCAATCGCCGTTGATATCGACCCAGACCTCCGCCGCCTGCAGGGGCGAACTCTCGACGCTGCCGCTGATGCTGACCACCTGGTCG
Source organism: uncultured cyanobacterium (assembly GCA_903935205.1). Lineage (GTDB taxonomy): Bacteria > Cyanobacteriota > Cyanobacteriia > PCC-6307 > Cyanobiaceae > Cyanobium. The sequence continues at coordinate 14,005 of CAIZQU010000114.1, forward strand.
ATGGTCAGCAGGTTGAGCAGGGCCTGGGTGGTCTGCAGCAGGGCGGTGCCGCTGGGGGCCGTGGCGGGCGTGGTGCTGCTGGCGCTGGCCTGGTTGTTCACCTGGCCATTGGGCAGCGGCGCCACCGCCGCCGCCAGGGGGGTGCCACTGGTGCTGGTGGGCACCACGCTGGTGCCGTTCGGGGCGGCCTGGAACACCGGCAGCACCGTGCTCAGATCCAGATCGCTGGCGCTCACCCCCGCGGGCAGCAGGGCGCTGGCCAGATTGGCGGCCGTGATCTGGGGAACGCCGGCGCTGAAGCCGATCACCGCCTGGGCCAGGGAGCTGCTGGCCAGGGGCAGGGCCGTGTACTGATACAGGCCGCTGCCGGGGTCGAAATGGCTGATCAGCGCACCGTTGTCATCCAGGGTGTAGACCACCCCGGCGGCATCCTCCAGCCACTGGCTCTGGCTGCGATAGGGGTGGTACTGCGGAACGCTGGCCTGGCCGCTGCCGGCGGCGTCTGCCTGCAGGAAGGCCAGGGTCTGGAACGGCCACTGGCTCTGGTTGGGGTGGAAGGTGCTGGCGGTGAGCCGCAGGCCCGAGGCGCTGACCAGGCTGAGCTGGTCGGCGATCACCAGGGGTAGCGGCGGCAGGGCATCGGCATTGGCGAAGTTGAGCCACTCCAGCCAGACCGAGCCATTGCTGCCGCTGGCATCGCTGCCGGCGGTGAGGGTGAGGGCATTGACATCGGTGGCGATCTCGTCCGCCACCAACGTCAGGCTGCTGTCGGCCCCGAGGCTGCTGCTGAGGTCGGTGTTGATCTGCAGCAGACCGCCACTCAGCAGGCTGATGGCCGTGCCGCTGAGGCTGGACGGATCGCTCACCAGCAGCGAGCCGTTGCTCGTGTTCACCTCCAGGTCGCCAGCGGCCGCCAGGCTGCCGAGGTTGAGCTGGGTGGGGTCGGTGCTGAGCACGCTCAGATCGCCGCCAGCCGTGGCGGTGAGGCCGCGCAGCTGGCTGGCCTCCAGGTTGATCGCCCCACCGGCCACGGCCTGCAGCTGGCCGAGGCTGAGCTGGGCGGCGCCGCTGCCCGAGGCCAGGCCGATGCCATCGCTGGCGATCAGCTGCAGGATGGCGGCGGCGGCCTGGTTCACCTGGGACAGGCTGATCGCACCGCCACTGGTGAGGCTGACATTGCCGCTGGCCTGCAGATCGCTGACCAGCAGATCGCCGGCGCTGCTGACGCTGAAGCCGATGCTGGCGGCCGTGCCGCCGCCGCTGGTCCCACCGGCGTTGACGGTGAGCGCGGTGGCCGCCGTTCCCTGCTGGGTCACGCTCAGGGGCTGGTTGCTGGCCAGGTTGAGGCTGGGGCTGTCGACCACGAACTGGCCGCCGCCGAAGCTCTCCAGGCTCAGCACCGGGGCCTGGAGCAGCACGGAGCTGTAGTCGACCGGTTCGCTGCCGGTGAGCCGCAGGCTCAATTGGCTGGCGGCAGCCAGATCGCTGGCGGCCAGGCTGCCGGCATCGATCTGCAGGCTGTTGAGGGTGAGGCTGGCGGGGAGCTGCAGGGTGGCGCCGGTGTGCAGGGCCAGCTGGGCGATGCCGCTGAGGGCGCCCAGCACGATGCCCTGATCGCCGCTGGCGTCGCCGCTCGGGGTGGGGCTGCCGCTGATCACCAGCCCGGACGGTGCACCGGAGCTGTTGGCTGATAGCTGGATCTCGATCCAGCCGCTATCGCCGGGGGAGCTGGTGCTGAAGCTGGAGCTGCCGTTGCTGGCGGTCACGCTCTGCACCTGGGCGCTGACCGTGCCATTCGCCGGCAGCAGCAGGGAGGCGGCGCTGAGGTCGAGGACCTCGACCGGGGCCAGGGAGGCGAACAGGCTGAGGGTGCCGCTGCCGGCATCGAGGCTGAGGGCGCTGGCCGGCGCCTGGCTGGGGGTCACGGCCGCCAGGGGGCCGTTGACCGTGATCGCCGCCGCCTGGATCTGGGGGGCCTGGCCCACCAGGGTGAGGCCCTGGGCCGCCGTGGCGGCCGCCGTGGCCCCGGTGCCCAGTTGCAGGCTGCCGGCGCTGTTGACCGTGAGGCCGGTGCTGGTGTTGGTGCTACTGGTCAGCACCGTGCCGCTCAGCAGGTTGGCGGCGCCGCTGCCGGTGCTGTTGAGGGTCAGGCTGCGGCCGCGCAGGCTGGCGAAGGGCTGGGGCTGGCCATCGGCCACCGGGGCCGGGGCCAGGCTCAGCAAAGGAACGGTGGTGGTGGTGTAGACGGTTTGCTCCACCTGCAGGGGGAGCAACTGCTGTTGCACCTGCAGCCCGGGGGTCTGGGTCAGCTGGTAGACGGGCTGGATCTGGTTGATCGGCTGGCTGACGCCGGTTGCGGCGAAGGCGAGGTTCTGGCGGCCGTCGCTGACGCTGAAGGGAATGGAGGTCCAGTTGTAGAGGTAGTTGTTGAAAAGTTCCGACACCATGCTGCTGTTCAGCTGGGTCTGGGGTTGCCAGATGGCGGGGGCCTGAACCAGGAAACTGCCCTGGGAGTCACTGGCCTGCGTGGCGGCTGCGGAGGCGAATTGGCCGGCGGAGTTGAGGCTGAGGCCGAAACCGCTGGCCAAGGTGGTGGTGTTGGTGCTCAGGGCCGGTTGGCCATTCGCCCAGGGCAGGTTGGGCAGCGTGCTGAGGGCCGCGATTCCCGGCAACACGGCATTGGGGCCGGTGGTGCTCCAGGTGCCATCGCCATTGATCTGGGTGAAAGGCGCACCCGTGCTCTGGATCACCTGATAGTTGCCCAGGGCCCAGGCGGCATCGGCCCATTGCACCTCGGTGGTGTCCACCGCCGAGGACCAGCCGGTGCCCTGCAACTGGCTCCAGCTGCTGCCGTTGTAGTACTCCACGGCGCCACTGCCCAGGCCGACGAGGACCTGGGGGAACAAGCTGTTCCAGTTGACCTCCATTGTGTTGACATAGGTATCCCAGCCGGTGCCCTGCAGCTGGGTCCAGCCGCTGCCGTTGTAATACTCAACCGCGCCACTGGTGAGCCCCACCACCACTTCCGGGCTGCTGCCACTCCAATCCACCGACAGCTGGCGCGCATTTGACGACCAACCGGTTCCTGCCAACTGGGTCCAGCTGCTGCCGTTGTAGTACTCCACAGCGCTATCACCCAACCCGACAACGATCTCGGGATTGCCACTGCCTGTCCAATTCACCTCCATCGAGTTGATATAGGTATCCCAGCCGGTGGACTTCAGCTCGCTCCAGCCGCTGCCGTCGTAATACTCAACGACGCCATCACCGAGCCCGACAACGATCTGGGGATTGCCACTGCTGGGCCAATTCACCTCCATCGTGCTGACATAGGTATCCCAGCTGGTGCCCTGCAGCGAGGTCCAGCTGCTACCGTTGTAATACTCAACGGCGCCGCTGGTAAGCCCCACCACCACCTCCGGGCTGCTTCCACTCCAATCCACCGACAGCTGGCGTGCATTCGACGACCAGCCGGTTCCTGCCAACTGGGTCCAGCTGCTGCCGTTGAAGTACTGCACGGAGCTATCACCCAACCCGACAACGATCTCGGGATTGCCACTGCCTTCCCAGTTCACCTCCATCGTGTTGATGTAGGTATCCCAGTCGGTGGTCTGCAGCTGCTCCCAGCCACTGCCGTTGTAATACTCAACGGCGCCACTGCCCAGGCCGACGACAATCTCCGGGGCGCCGCCATTGCTCCAGTCGGCGGCCATGGTGTTGATGGAGGTGGACCAGCCGGTGTCCTGCAGTTGGCTCCAGCCACTGCCGTCGTAATACTCAACGGCGCCACTGCCCAGACCGATGGTCGTCTGCAGCAAGGTGATGTCGGAGCCAAAGGCCAGGCTGAAGTCCGTGTAACCAGCCGGCAGCGACAGCACGCCAAGGTATTGCTGATCATTGCTGTTGTTGCCCAGGACATTGCCGGAGATGCCCGGTGTCAACTGCAGCGCAATGCCCGTGGCCGGTGACCAGCTGAGGGTTTGGCTGGTGTCATCGCTGTTGAAAATGAAACTGGTTGAATAGGTCTGCGTGCTGCCGCTGCTGGGGGTCAGGCTCAGTTGCAGCGTCATCGCATCGCTGCCTTCCCAGTCATCGATGCGCCACCAGTCAAAGCTGGTCTGGGTCAGCAGGGAGGGATTGAGGGTGGTGCTCTGAATGGCGTTGCTGACGCCTGGCGCATACGATCCCAGATAGCCCAGCAGATCGCCCTGGCTGGTGGTGCTGACCGTGGTGAGGCTGGAGCCCGTCGGCGAGCTGCTCCAATCGCTGGGCACAACACCGCCGGTGAACTGATCGTTGATTACCTGCGTGTTGGTGGTGTATGGAGCTGTGAACGAATCAGTGGGTTGGCTTGGGTTGCCGGTTGTCTGCCAGTTGGCGTAGTTGTTGCTGGTGTTGTTGTTGGTGGCCACGGAGCTGCCGTTCACCCATTGCAGCGCGGCGCCGGCGCTGGGCCGGTAGGCCCCGATCCAGGCCCCGGCGGCGCTCGCCGGCACCTGGGCGAGGGCTTGCTGGTTCTGGCCGGCCGAGCCGATCACCGCCAGGTCGCCGCCCATGGCCTGGGCGGTGCTGCGGGCCGTGCTCCAGCTCGTGGCCGCACCGGTGTTGAGGAAGACCGGCTGGGGCAACAACCCCCAGACCGAGCTGATTGAGCTGCCGTTCTGGTAGGCCCAGTTGCCATTGTTGACCGTGCCAGTGGCGCTGGTGCCCGCGATGGTGGAGCCATTGACGAACGGCGTGGCGCCGCTGGGGATGGCGGCGGCGGCGCTGGTCACCTGGGCCGCCGACAGTAGCTGGGCCAGGGAGGTGCTGCCCTGGTAGATCACGCCGTTGCCGTCGCTGACGCTGGGGCCGCTCGCTGAGGTGGTCGGCGCACTGGCCTGGCCGAGGGCATTGGCATAGCCCGTGGATCCGCTGGCCAGGACATACCCCGTGCCGGTGGTGCCGCTGAAGCTGCCGACGGTCTGGGTGGTGCCGCCCAGCCATTGCGGAGTGCCGAGGCTGGCGGTGCTGGCGATGTAATCGAGGCTGATGGTGCTGGAACTGGGAGCCGTAAGGCTCGGCAATTGGCTGGCCTCAAGAACCAGATAGTTGTCGATGCCAAAGTAGTTGGATTGATCGCTATTCAGCACCAGACTGAATGCGGTGACGCCGACAGGAATGGTCAGGATGACGTCGTAGGTCTGTTCGTTATAGGCTGGATTTCCATAGTGGTTGGCGTAATCTGCTCTGGGCAGGATGGTGTAGCTCGTCCCGTAGCCTTTTGCTCCCTCCCCCGGTACCCAATTGTAGCTCTCGGTCTGGGGCGCCGAGCTCGCGACTGAAGAGAGCGGTATAGAAAGAGTAAAGTTGTCATCGTAATAACCGCTTGGGGTTGAGCAGTTGATCTGGATAATGAGCTCACTTCCGGTGGACCACTCGTCCAGGCGATTGAGGGTGAAATAGATCTGGGCGCCGTAGCCATTCAACGGCTGTGTTGTGGTTTGGATTCCCTGGTTGGCTCCCTGGAAGGGTCCGAGGAAGCTGCCGTAATAGGCGCCGCTGTCCGAGCTGATGGTGGGCGTCGGCGTCGCTCCAGGGTTGTTGTCTCCCACCGCCCATTGCCAGCCGCTGGCGCTGTCTGCCGTCTCGAAGCCATTGGCGCCGCTGGTGTTGGTGCCCCCCAGCAGGAAGGGCTCCAGGCCCAGCTGGGACCCGTAGGCCACAGCTCCACTGTTGGGGCTGGTCGGATAGCTGCTGGTGGCCTGGGTGCTGTTGGCGGCCCAGCCCGGGGTGCTCACCTGGGTTCCGGCTTCGGCGCTCGGGGTGCCGGCGAAGCTGCGCAGCCCCTGGATCGTGAACGCGCTGGAGCCGTTGCTGCCGGAAGCGGCGTCGGGGTTGCTGTACAGACCCACCGTCCAGGTGGAGGACGCGGGGGCGCCGCCGAGGGGCTCGGTGTCGCTGACGCTGGCGGCCAGCATCGCCAGGGGCGAGGCGGAGGCGTTCAGAAGCAGGTTCTGGCTGAGGTTGGTGGCCGTCAGGGCCGATCTGGTCTGGCTGTACTGAACCTGGGCGGAATCGATCCGGGTGCCGGTCCATTCGCTGAAGCTGCCCGTGCTGTCGGCCACGCCCCCATAGGCGCCGCCGCCGCTGGCATCGGCCAGCAGGCTCGCCCCGCCACTGAGCTGGGGCGCCTGCTGCGGCTCGACCACCGCCACCGACTGCACGCCATAGCTGGCGCTGGCGGCATCGCTCGCCAGGGTGCTGCCGAAGCCCAGGGTCAGGCTGCTGACACCGCTGGGAACGCTGATGGTCAGCAGGAAGGCCTGGCCGTTGCTGGGGCTTGGGCTTGGGCCCTGCTGGCTGATGGGTGTGACCACCCAGTCGTAGCCGTTGCTGCTGCCGCTGATCGCGATGCTGTCAACCGTGTTCGAGCTGAGATTGAAGCTGGCGATGGCCTGGCCGTTGATGTAAGCACTCAGCGTCTGCCCGGTCCAGCCCGCGCCCAGGCGCAGGAGCTCGGCGCTGACCACCGCACCCAGGCCGTTGAGGGCATAGGTGTTGCTCACCTCCGGCCCGTTGCCCGCCCCGCTGTTCTGGGCGAACGGTCCGAGGTATCCGGCCCAGGCGCTGCTGCTGGGGCTGCCGGTCACCACCGGCGCGGCGCTGCCATCGGCCAGCTGCCAGCCCTCATTGCTGCTGCTGAAGCTGTTCTGGGCCACCAGCAGCGGCGGTTGCTGCGGCTGGCCATCGAACGGCACCCAGGCCACCAGGGTCTCCAGATCGCTGCCGGAGGGAGCCAGGGTCATGTCGTCCACCACCTGGGCCACGCTGCGGGCTTCGTTCCAGACCTTCAGATCGCGAACGGCACTCACCAGGCCGCTGCTGCCGGCCGCCGCTGCCAGCCCCAGCGCGCCTGCCCAGGGCTGATCGGCCAGCGGGGCCCCGAGTGAGCCGGAGCCGATCGCCACCCCGTTGCCGTAAAGCACCGCGCTGCCATCGGCCTGCACCACCGCCGCGAGATGGGTCCAGGTGTTGAGCGGCAGGGCCTGGCTGCTGCTGACGCTGCTGGCACTGGCGCCCTCCCAGCCCGTCAGCAGCGCATAGCCGGTTGGCTCGATCTGCAGGCTCAGGCCGTTCTGGCTGGACTGGCTGCCCTGCCCATCGGCCGTCAGGCCCAGCACGGTGGTGGTGCTGTTGGATTGGCTCACCATCACCCAGGCCTCCACCGTCAGCGCACCGCCCAGGTTCAGCTCCGGCAGGGTCACCTGGGCGCCACCGCTGGCATCGCCCGTGGCCGACAGCCCCAGGGCCCCGGTGGAGCCCACCGCCGCGCTGGTGAGGCTGTAAAGGTTGGCCAGGGTCTCGGTCTGTCCCTCGATCGCCATCCCCTGCAACGGTCCGCTGCTCGGAACCCAGATCGCGTTGTTGGTGGCCAGCCAGGGGTTACCGATGGCCGTGCTGCTGGCCACACCATTGAGCAGCTGGTTGCGCTGCACGTTGCTGATGCGGGTGGCGTAGAGCGGCAGGATGCCGGTGCTGGCCAGAACGGCGCTCACCTGGCTGTTGCTGTAGTCCTCCCAGCGCTGGCTGGCGGGCGGTTCGCTGCTGCCGGTCCAGTTGATCGCATCGAGCTGGAAGTCGGTGCCGGGGATCAGGTATTCCCGGATCTGGCCGCTGCTCGGGTTGTAGAAACCGTCCTGGATCAGGCCCAGGTCGTAGGTGAGCCAGGTCTGCCCCACCGTCACCTGCTCCGCCCCCACCAGCGTGGTGGTGGTGGTGGAGATCGGTGTGGTGACGGTGGTGACGGTCAGCCCCACCAGGGCATCGCCCGCCGGACCGCCGGCGCTGGTGAGGTTGACGACGCTGCCATTGGCCAGCAGCTGGAAGCTGCTGCTGCTCAGCACCTGCACGCCATAGGGCGTGGCGGCGGCCGGATCGGTGGTGTTGGTGGTGATCAGGCCAGCGCGGCCGGCCGTCTGATTGGCGGCGCTGCTCTGGTAGTAGAGGGTGTTGCCCGTGCTCAGGCCGTGGGGCAGCGGGTTGCCGCCGGCCCCCACCAGGGTGAAGGTTTCGCCGCTGCTGTCCACCACCAGGTGCACGTCGCCGCTGAACGGCAGGCTCTGGTCGGCCAGGGTGGTGCCGCTGGCCACGCTGCGGGGCTGGTCGATCGGCAGGTTGAGCGGTGCCGGTCCCGCCTCCCAGCTGGGGCGGCTGCTGTCGGCACTCACCTGGATCTGAGGCGCCGTGATGCTGAGATCCCCGGCAACGGCGACGCTGCCGGCCCCCTGCACCGCCAGGCTGCCGCCGGCCGTGATGGTGAGCGAGCCGCTCGCCTCCAGCTCGCCGCTGATGCTGAGGCTGCCGCCCACGGCCAGGTTGGCGCTGGCGCCGGGGTCCGTCAGCAGGGTCAGGAAGCCCTGCAGGTCGAGATTGCCGCTCTGGGGCAGGCTGAGGCTGCCGGTCGTCAGCGCGGCGAGCCGTAGGCCCGAGGCGCTGCGGCCGATGGTCAGGGTGTTGGTGGTGGGGGTGCTGAGGCTGGCACTGCCGCTCAACAGCGACGCCTCGCCCAGGATCTCCAGGTCGCCGGCGCTGCTGCTGGCGGTCAGGCTGTCCGCCTGGAGGCCGCCGCTGATGCTGAGGCTGCTGCCCTGGAGGGTGACACTGCTGCCGCTGGGGGCCAGCAGGGGCGTGAGGCTGCCGAGCAGACCGTTGCCGGTGCTGGGGGGCACCGTCAGGGTGAGGGGCACCAGCCCTGTGGTCGACACCGTCGTGCCCGCCGCTGTGCCCGCCGGCAGGGCCGCCAGCTGCAGATGGTCGGGATCGCTGCTGAGCACCGCATAGGCCATGCCCTGCTGCAGCGGGTTCAGGGTGCCCTCCTGCACCCCGAAGACCACCACCTGGCTGCCATTGGCGAGGCCGTGGTTGGGCAGGGTGAAGGTGCTGGTGGCCCCATCCAGGGAGCCGGCCGGCAGCGCCACCGATCGGGAGACCAGGTCGGCGTTGGCCAGGCCGGTGTCGAGCAGGTTGGTGGCCAGGATCGAACCGTTCAGGTTCAGGGCCCCCTGGGGGGCGCTGATCTGCACCTGGGGGGCGCTGATCACGCCGCCGGAGATCAGGGTCTGGGGGGGAGCGCCGTAGACGGCGGTGGCGGCGCCGCTGGCCCCCACCGTGAAGCCGAGGCGATCGACCGTCTGTGCCCCGCTGGCGGCACTGGTGCTGAACAGTTCCGTCGCCGTGCTGATCGAACCGCCGCTGGAGCTGATCACCACGGCGTTGGCGGCCTGGATCGCGGCGGTGGATTGCACGCTTCCGCCGGCCAGGAGCTGGAGGGTGCTGGCGCTGGCCAGGGGGGTGGCCTGGCTCAGACCGCCGCTGGCGCTGTAGGTCTGCGGACCGACCAGGCCGGTGAGGCTGGCCCCGGCCAGCAGGGCCAGGGTGCCATCGCCGGCCGCGGCGGTGCCGCCGGTGCTGGTGATCGCCACCGGCAGGGGGGAGTCGCTGGCCAGCAGGCCGCCGATCTGGACGTTGCCCGCCGTGATCGTCAGGCCGTCACCGGCGGCCGTGCTGCCCTCCAGGGTGATCTGCCCCAGGCTGCCGAGGTTGAAGCTGCCGCCGGCGCTGGCGGTTAGCCCGGCCAGCTCCAGCACCAGGGCCTGGCTGCCGGTGGCCAGGCTGATCCCGTTGGCCGCCTGCAGCTGCAGGCTGGCCGCCGGTGCCCCGAGGCTCTGGCTGGCGCTGGGGTTGAGGAAGAGGGAGCCGGCGCTGGAGCCGTAGGCGAGCGCCGTCAGCAGGGGAGCGGCGTCGCCGCTCACCAGGGTGGCCACGCTCAGGTCGCCCGCCTGGCTGATCGTCACGCTGGCGGTGCTGCCGCTGAGGTTGAGTTCGGCGATCAGGCCGCTGCCGTTGTTCACGCCGGAGCCGGCGTTGGGCACCAGCAGAAGCTCCGGCACATCGACGCTGCCGTTGAGCACCATCTCGGCGTTGCCGGCGGGTTGCAGGGTCCAGCTGATCGAGCCGGCCTCGGCGGTGCTGCGCAGACCCGCGCTCCACTCCAGGCCGCCGAAGGGTTGGGCGGCCGTGCCCACGGCCAGGTTGCCGCCGGCGGCGCTCACCAGCACCGTGGCCGGGATCACGGCGTCGAGACTGCCGCTGGTCTGGGGCCAGCCCAGCTGCAGCAGGCCCGCGCTCTGGCTGGCATTGAGGCTCAGACCCAGGCTGGGATCGAGCAGGGTGTCGGCCGGGGGCACCAGGGTGAGGCGCAGCAGGCCGCTGCGGGAATCCATCACCGGGATCTGGCTGCCGCTGAGGCCGGCGGCCTGGGCGGCGCTGCTGATGGCCTGGTTGAGGCTGGTGATCAGGCTGGCGAAGCTGGGATCGGCCGTGCCGGCAGGGGTGCCGGCGGGCAGGCTCACGCTGAACGGCACCAGCGTCGCTGGCGCGGTGGTCACCGCCAGAACCATGGTGAGCGCCTGGGTCAGGGATCCCCCCATCACCGCCTGGCTGGGGGCATCGGGGGCTTCGATCGCCAGGTCGGCCTGGTCGGCGCTGAGGGTGATGGTGGAGGCGTTGAGCTGCAGGGCGGTGCCGCTGCCGGCGCTGGGCAGGCCCTGGCCGGCCGGGTCGGGGCCGAGGCGCAGCTGGGCCGTGGGGCTGAGCAGCAGTTCGGCGCCGGCGGCGGTGGCGCTGATCGCCAGGCTGTCGCGGGCGATGAGGTCGTGCAGCAGCAGGGGCGACTGGGGCGCGCTGAGGCTCAGGTTCGGAGCGGCCGTCCAGGCCCCGGTGATGGTGGTGACCTCGCTGCCGCTGCTCTGGCCGCCCAGCACCAGCGCATCGCTGGCGGTGCTGCTGACGCTCAGGCTGATCGTGGCTGAGGAGGTGGGATCGAGGCTGATGGCGCTGGCCGAGATCGGGCTGCTGGAGTCGCTGCTGGCCACCGTGCCTCCGGCCACCAGCAGGCCGGCGCTGAACAGGCCCGCGCCGCTGGCCTGGCCGGTGGCGCTGAGGCTGATGCTGCCGCCGCTCACCACCCCGGCGCTGGGCGCCAGGCTGATGCTGCTGGCGCTGGCGTCGACCGCGCCGCCCACCTGGGCGGTGCCGCTGATCGCCAGGGTGCCCTGGGCGTTGAGGGTGAGGTCGCCGCTGCCGCTGCTGCCGCTGCCGATCACCGCGCTGCCGTCGAGCACCAGATCGCTGGCCGACAGCCAGCTGCTGGCGGCATTGCCGCTGCTGGTCAGCGTGGAGCCGCCGGTGCTGCGCAGGGCGCCACCGCTGGTCGTGAGGTTGAGGGTGGCCGCGCTCAGGTTGCCGAGCAGCCACAGGCCCTCGCCGCTGGCGCTGCTGCTGACAGCGGCCGGTCCGGCGACGCTGATGTCGCCCAGCAGGGCCAGGAGCTGGCTGGAGCTGAACTGGAAGCCACCGGGATCCCCCAGCTCCAGGCTGCCGGCCAGGATCAGGTTGGTGGTCTGTTCGCCGTTGCTGGCGGAGCCATCCAGCAGGGTTGCGGCCACGCCGGCCGCCTCCAGCTGGGCCACCTGGCCGGGGCTGAGGTAGGGGCTGAGGGCAAGGCTGGCGCTGCCGGGGTTCAGCTGGGTGGGCACCGAACTGCTGAGCACGCCCTGCCAGACCAGACCATTGCCGGCCAGGCTGAGCAGGGCGCCGCTGCCGCCCTGCACGCTGAGCTGGGCGCCGAGGCCGGCGCTGAGCAGGCCGCCGGCCTGAAGGCTGACCGGAGCGGTGCTGGCACCGAAGCGCTGCACCGGGCTGGCGGCCTGGAGGGTCAGATCGCCGCTGGTGGCCAGGCTCAGGGCCCCGCTGCCCGTCAACCCCGCCACCGTGATCGTGCCGGTGCCATCGCTGGCCGTATCGATGCTGAGATCGAGGCTGGTGGCTGCTCCAGCGCTCGGCGAGCCGTCGCTCAGGTAGCCGTTGCTCAGATACAGATCGCCGCTGAGGGCGCCGGAGAGGCTGCCCACGGCCGTGAGCAGGGGAGCGGCGGCGCTGCCGGCGCCCGCCAGGCCGTTGAACACCAGGGTGGCGGCACTGATCGCCGGCGCCGTGCCGATCGCCGCTTCCGGGCTGGCGCCGCTCAGCCACACCACCCCAGCGGGGGCCGAGAGGTCCGTGAGTTCGACGCCGGCGCCGACCAGATCAAAGGCCATCACGGCCCCGGAACCGGCGGCCGCCGCCAGGCTGGCGCTGAGCTGGGTGACCTGCACCAGCCCATTGCTGCCCACCAGGCCCCCACCCACCAGCAGCGGCGATACGGCCGTGCCGAAGCTGGTGGCCTCCAGGTTGATCGTTTCGGCCTGGAGGTTGAGGCTGCCGTCGCCGATGGCGGTGGCGTTGCGGCCGGCATCGACCAGGGCGCCAGCGGTCGTGATGGTGATGGTGTCGGCGGCGAGCACCGCGCCGATCGGCAGTTCGATGTCGCTCGACACCGACACCGAGCCGCTGCTGCTGAGGTTGAGGCTGGCGGTGTTGGTGAGCGTCACCTGCAGGGGGCTCTGGCTGCTGCCCAGATCGCCGCCGGTGCTGAGCAATTCCACGGGCCCGGTGGTGTTGGTGATGCCGGCACCGCCGCCAACCTGCTGGATGGCCGCCGCCTCCAGACTCACCAGGCCCTGGGCATTCAGGCCGTTCAGGTTGAGGGTGCCCGGGCTGGCCAGGCGCACGCCGCCGCCGGCCTGCACGGTCAGGTTGCCGCTGAGGCTGACGCCGACCGGGGTCTGCAGCTGCAGGCTCACCGCCACCACGGTGTTCAGATCGGTGACCAGGGCGTTGGGGGCCAGGCTGGCCGGCAGATTGGCGGTGGTGACCGTGGCGTTGACGCTGCCGGCCGTCATCCCCTGCCAGAGGCTGGGATCGGCGAAATCGGTGAGCAGCAGATCCAGGGTCTGGGCTGGGCCGCTGTAGGTCACATAGCCCTGGTAGGCGGGGGTTTCGGCCAGCACCACGTCGCCGCTGCTGAGGCTGGCCCGGGTGTCCATCACCAGGGTGCCGGGGGTGACCAGCTCGTTACCGTTGGCGGTGGTGAACTGTTCGCCGCTGCTGCTGGTTTGCTGTTGCCAGAGGGGTTGGCCCTGGCTGTTGGTGGCGCTGAAGTTGACCTGGCTCAGATCGATCTCGGCCGTATTGCCGAGATAGCTGTAGATCGGCCCCTGGCCCGCGATCGCCATGGGGATCAGGGGGGCAAACTGGCTGGGATCGCTGAAGTCAGGGGCGCTGCTTGTGGCCAGCGGTGTGCTGCCGATGTACTGGAGCACCGCATAGACGACACCGATGATTTCGGTGGGCACCACACTGCTCAGCAGCTGGGCATCGGCAGTGGAGAGGTTGTTGTAATCACCATCGGGAATCACAACGAATGTGGCTGAGCTGGTGCGACCCACATCAGCGGCGACGCTGATGCTGAGATTGTTGGCGCTGATCGCGGTGGCGCCGCTGCCGCTGGCCACCGGTGCCGGGGGGATGGTGGCGGCCTGGGAGGGGAAGAGCTCCAGGTAGACGGCACGATCGAGGGGGTAGTAGTAGGTGTTGGTACCAATCACTCGCTGATTGATATAAGCCTGCTGCTGCGCCTCGGGCCGTTGATACACATAGTTCGGGTCGTACATGCCATCGCCGGTCAGCTGCTCCACCGTCGCCAGGCTGCTCTGATAGGCACTGATGTAACCACTCACATATCCCTCCTCTGTGAGTTGCTGCACCTGGGCGGGGGTGAAGACAAACGTGCCGCCATCAGCGAAGGGATTGGGGTCGGCGGTCCAGCTGCCATCGGCGGTCTGGGTGGCATTGCGATACTGGATCCAGTAGTTGTAGTAACTGCTGGCGTCCTGGTTGGCCATTTCCTGGTAGGCCGCATTCAGGGCCGGCTGGCCGGTGATGCTGAACTCCTCGTCCTGCTGGGCCAGGGCGGCTTCATTGAGGGGATTGACCACCAGCCCGGTGGCATCGAGCAGCCGGCCACCGCCCAGCGTCAGCGTGACATCGCCGCCGGTGACGATGGCGTTGCTGCCGCTGAAGCCGCTGGGCAGCACCAGCGACAGATCGCCGCTGGCCTGGTTCAGGGCGATCGAGCCATTGCCTGCCAGCTGCACCGCCAGGCCCCCCCCCTGGCTGCCACCGCTGCCGGTGGCGATGGTCAGCGGTGTGCTGGCGCTGCCCAGGTTGCCGCTGCCCAGGCTGATCTGCAGCAGATTGGCGCTCACGAAAGGCGCGCTGCCAGCCGGTTGCCGGCTGAGGTCCAGGCCGGCGCTGGAGGTGAGCAGCAGGGTGCCGCCCGCCGAGAGGGCTGGCCCGGCGTCGGCGCCGGGCTGCAGCTGCAGGGTTGGTGTGCCGCTGCTGCCGCTCACCATGCTCACGGTCAGATCGCCGCCGGCCTGGGCCGAGAGCCCCAGGGTCGCGTCCTCCGCCGTGGAGCCCAGGCCGAGGTCGATGGCGGCAGCGGCGCTGAAGGCCAGCGGGGTTCCATCGGCGAAGAGCAGCAGCGGGGCGCTGATGGCGCCATCGCTGGAGCTGATGCTCAGGCCGCTGGCGGCCTCCAGGGACCCGGAGAGGACCACGCTGCCGACCGAACTGATGCTGATGGCGCCGGGATCGTCGCCGGCCATCAGGAAGCCGATCTGGATCGGCCAATCGGCCTTCATGGCATAGGAATAGAAGTTCTGCAGGCCCGTGATCGTGGTGGTCTGGGTGATGTAACTCTTCTCCCGCAGCCAGCCGCCGCCGGTGGTCCAGTTCTGCACGGACTGGCTGCTGCCGTTGGAGGCCTGGCTGTAGGTGAGCGCCAGGCCCGTATCGCTGCCGGCGTCGCCGCTGGTCCAGCTCAGGCCGCTGGCCAGATCATTCGGGGGGGCGGGCTGGAGCGCCTGATATTCCAGCAGCGGCGCACCGGAAACAGTCGTGATCGTCTGGCTGGTGTAACTGGTATTCGCGGCCAGGGCATTCCACTCCCAGCCGAAGAGATTGAAGGAATTCTTGTCGTACTGGGTGACCGTGGTTTCGGTGGATTGCTGGCCGTTGGTCCAGGTGTAGGTGATCCCCGCGGTCGGGTTGTAGGTCACGCTGGCGATCGTGTCGGCACCGCTGCTGCTGATCGTCGGGGTGAGCGTTGTGGCCTGCTGGAAGGTGTAGGGGTTGCCATTGGTGCTGACCTGGCCGGCGCTGAGAGTGGAGACCGAGGCGGTGATCATGCCGTCGGCGCCGTAGCTGTACACGGTCTGGGTGGCCGCCGTCTGCGGGATCAGGGCGATCGGCTGGCTGCTGGTCCAGGCGCTGTAGGTGAGCGGCGTGGTCGGGGCGCTGGTCGAAGCCAGCTGGAGGCTGTCGGCTGCCGTGCTGATCACCACATAGGTGGTGCCGGACTGCAGGCCGGTCACCGGCGAGGCGCTGCTGGTGACATAGCTGTTGCTGCTGGCGTCGAAGACGACGCTGTTGGTGTAGCTCACCTGCACCTGATCACCACTGCTCAGGCCATGGGGATAGGCAAAGGTCAGGGTGCCGCTGCTGGCGGAACCCGTGGTCGTGTCCACCGCGATGGGGACCAGATCCAGCTGCGGCGCATCGACAATGGTGACCGTGCCATCGGCCGGGCTCATGTCGATCGAGCCGAGCTCAAGGGTCCAGCTGCTGTTGTTGGTGAACTGGAAGCTGGGTTGGCCGGCGAGGGCCAGCACCTGGCCATGGCCGGTGCTGAGGATCTGGCCGGTCAGCAGAATGTCGCCGCCACTGCTGGGAATGTCGTAGAGGCTGATCGTCTGGGTGGCGGTATTCACATAGCCCGGCAGCGGCAGCGCCGTGCCGGAGCTGCTGCTGAAACTGATGCCGGCCATCGGCGTGCCGCTGCCATCCACCAGGCTGCCGGAGCTGCTGGGGGCAAAGTCCGCCGCCACCACCATCGAGATCTCCGGCAGGCCGGCCTGGATCAGGCCGTTGATGTCGAGATACAGGGCATCGATGCTGATCGATCCCCGCGACAGGATGCTGCCGCTGCTGGCGTTGCTGTCGGCGGCCAGCTGGCTGTTGCTGAGGATCAGCGACGACGGGCTGCCGGTGTAGGTGCCATTGCTGTTGGTTGAGGCATCGAACACCTGGGCCTGCAGGGCATTGTCATCCACGGCGGTGGTGGGATCGAAGCCGGTGTGGAACCAGCTATCGCTGTTGAGCACGAAATTGCTGGCGGAGCTGATCGTCACCGGATCGCCATTGACCGTGCCGCTCACCAGAATGCTGCCCACCGTGTTGGTCAGCGTCACCGAACCGGTGGGGTTGCTGATCGTGCCCATCACGTAGAGATCGGGCGACAATGGCGGCTCGGGTTCACCAGGCAGGGTCACCGATTCCAACGGGTTCTGGCCGATCGTGATGCTGCTCTGCAAGGTGGGGATCTGGGCGATCGCCGAGCCGCTGGCACCACCGTCGCCATTCACATACACCCCGCCCGGGGCAAACACCGTGTATTGGCCATCGATCGTGGCGACCACATCGGCATCGCCGATCTGCACATCGCCCAGCGCCAGGATCAGGGGCGCGCTGTTATTGACGCTGATCGTGCTATCGGTGTAGGCGACAAGATTGCTCGGCGCGCTGCCGCCGTTGAAGGGACTGCCGCCCACGCTGACGCTGCCGCCGCTGCCGATGGCCGTGAGGAAGATCGAGCCTGGCGATGCGTAGAGATCGGGCAGTTGCAGCACCAGACCAAACACCTGCTGCTCAATCACACCCGTCGCATCCATCAGGCCAAGGCTGGTGGCCTCCTGGGTGAGGGTCTGAAGTTCACTGATGTAGCGGGCCTGATCGGCCGGTGAATCGGCATACTGATTGATCAGTGAATTCAGCTGCTGCACCTCGCTCGCCAGGTCGCTGCTCAGATCGGCGAACAGCAGTTGCGGCTGGCCGCCGGGACTGTTCCAGAGGCTGGTGGGCATCACCACCCCGATCTGCTGGGCCAGGGCGGCGGCGCTGCTGGCATCGGCCGGGGTGGGCGGCGCCGGAGCCGCCAGCAGCTGGTAGGTGTAGGCCATCGTCGGATCGGCCCCGAGGGCGCTGATCTGGGCGGCGGTCAGGGGCTGGCCGGCCACCAGCGGGCTGGCCAGGGGCGTTGTCAGCCCCAGGTACGTCGACTGGGTGGCGGCGTCCGTGGCCACCGGCAGGGTCCATACCCCCAGATCGTGCTGCACACCGGCCGCCAGCTGGGAGTCCGCGGAAATGGTGATCGTGTTGGTGCAGGTGTCGAGGGTGGTGTTGTCGCCGGGAATCGGCACGGCCACCAGCAGGCGCACGGTCGAATCCGACTGGGTGCGGGCGGTGGTCTGCTGGGACATCAGAACCTGGTTGCCCGACCCGGCCCCGGGGGTGGGGGTGGCACCGACGGTGGCGAACGTGCCGTAGGCCTGCAGATCCAGGTTGCCCAGCGACTGCAGCACGCTGCCGCCGCTGATCGTGATCGTGTTCGCATCGGCCACGCCGGCGTAGGCAAAGCTGGGGGTGGCCCCGAGCAGCAGGGTGTTGATCTGGCTGTCGGCCTCGGCCAGCAGCTGGTTGGGCACCCCGGCCTGGCTGATGCCGCTGCCGATCAGCACCTCCATGCCCTGCACCGTCACCCCATCGAGGCTGATGCTGTTCGTGGGGGTGTTGGAGGCCTGGGCCATGCTCGTCCCCAGGCCCAGGGCGCCGGCCATGGCGGAGCTGGAGGCGCTGAGCAGCCCATCCCCCAGGGCCGAGATGGCGATCGTTCCGGTGGGATTGAGCAGGCTGGCGCCAGCGGCAGCGCTGATCTGCGACTGGGCGTTGTTGGTCAGCGTCGACATGCCCACCACCGCCGCGCCGGCGGAGAGGGCGGTGAGCACGCAGTTGTCGGTCGCCTCGATGCTGGTGAGGGCCTGCAGCTGCAGGCTGCCGGGTTGGGACAGGGAGCCGTTGGCGATCAGCTCGGCGTTGTCGCCGATGTTGATGAAGGCACCCGCCGGGGCCGCTGTGGTGCCGATCGTGGTGGTGGAGCTGATCCCCGCCCCGCCGATCAGACCGGCGGCGACGCTGGTGGCGTTCTGGTCGGTGGCGTAGAGGGTCTTGTCGAGCTGGTAGGTGGCTTCAAGGCTGAGGTTGGCGGCGCTGAGGCTGGCTCCTGCGCCGATGGCGATCGTGCCGCTGCTGTTGATCGTGTTGCTCAGCTCCACACCGCTGCCGGCAACACCGATCCCCACCGACACGGCGATGCCATCGCCGGCGCTGTCGATGGCCTGGGTCAGGGCGCTGATCAGGCTCAGGCTGCCGTTGGCCGCGCTGGCGACGATGCTGCTGCCGCTCCCCAGCTCGGTGCTGACGGTCTGGGTGGTGGTGTTATTGCCGTTGCCGCCCGCCCCGGCGACCGGGGTTGCCGACATCCCCAGGGCGGCGCTGATGCTGGTGGCTGTGAGCGTGTCGTCGGAGCTGGAGCGCAGGGTCACGGAGGAGCCGCTGACACTGAAGGGGGTGGTGCCATTGCCGAGCCGCAGCCACACCTCCGGATCATTGCCGCCGTTGCCCAGGCTGGTGGAGGCGAGCATCACCCCGAACCCGGCTGCCGCCGTGGGGGAGAAGGAGCCGCTGCCGCCGTAGCTGGCGGCGGTGAGCGTGTTCTCGGCATCGGCGGCCAGGGTCACAGCTCCGCTGGCGTTGAGGGTGCCGGCATCGAGCAGGGTCCGGCTGGTGCTCTGGCTGCTGCCCTCGGTCACGTTCACCGTGACGGCGCCGGCGAAGTCGGCCCCGAAGCTGCCGGCCACCGCGATGGTCTCGTTCTGGGCCAGGGTGTCGGCATTGAAGCTGAGGATGGCGATGTCGCCGCTGGCCGTGAGGCTGGGAGCACCGGCGGCGCTGGCGCTGAGCTGGTTCGTGGCGCTGTTGGCCAGGCTGCTCTGAACCGTGCCCACCCCGATGGCACCGCCAGCGCTGGAGCCAGCCGCCACGGCAACCGCCACGATCTCGGCGTCGATCACGCTGCCGTTCGCCTGGGCGGTGGCGCCGGGGCTGCTGAAGCTGCCGCTCACCAGGGTGAGATCGCCGCTGCCGGCAGCTCCGGCCGTCAGGGCGAGGTTGCCGCTCACCGTGGTGCTGCTGGCGTCGCCGATGCTGGTGGTGATGCCGGCGCCGCCACCGCTCAGGGCCACGGATCCGCCCAGATCCACCGACACCGCCACGGCCTGGGCCTGGTTCACCTCGGCCTGGGGTTGGATGGCGCCGAGGGTCAGGTTGCGGCCGGCCTGGAGCTGAAGGGGGGTGGAGGCGCCCGTGCCGCCATCGTTGACCACCAGGCTGTTGGTGTTGGCGATGCGGTTGTTGTTCTGGGAGGCGCCGACGCTGAACGACAGCGCCGAGGTGTTCAGGGTGGCGGCCAGGCTGCCGCCATCGGTCCTGGCCTCGCCCACGCTGGAGCCGGTGCTGGAGCTGATCAGCAGATCGCGGCCGGCATTGAGGCTGCTGCCGCTGACCGTGGTGCCGACGGAGAAGGCGATGGCCGAATCGTTGAAGGCGCCGCTGAAGGCACCGGCGAAGTCGCTGTTGGTGACCGCAACGCTGACGGGAACCGCCAGGGCGTCGTAGGTGCTGCTGCTGCTGGCGGTGATGCTGATGTCGGCATCGCTGGCCGTGCTGGTGAGGCTGCTGTTGCTGAGGCTGGTGCTCACCTGGGCGCCGGCGGCGCCGCTGGCGCTGCTGGCGCTGCTGGCGCTGCTGGCGCTGCTGGTTCCCAGCAGGTTGGCGGCCTTCACCGCCCCCACCTCGAAGGCGGCACCGGCTTTGGAGAGGCTGACGCCGGCGGCGCCGCTGCCCACGTTGGCGCTGGCCCCCTGGGTGGCGGCGCTGCCAATGCTGATCGCACCGGCGCTGCTGAGCTGCACGTTGCTGACGCTGGTGCTCACATCCCCGAGCAGGGTGTTGGCCACCCCGGCGCCGCCACCGGAGACCGCCATCCCTTCGCCGTCGCCGATGGCCACCGACACCGTCACGGCCACCGCCGTGGCCTGCAGGCTCGGCGCATCGCCCTGTTGGCGACTGGCGTCGAGCGTCAGCGCTGTGACGCTGGAGCCGGCGGCAAGGTTGCTGAGGCTGGCGCTGACCTCGTTGTTGAGGGTGTTGTCGGCCAGGGAGGTGCCGATCGTGAGATCCAGATTGGCGCTGGATGCCGACCCCGAAAGGTTGGCCGCCAGGGTGGCCGCCACGCTGAGGGCCTCGGCGGTGGAGGTGTCGCTGGCGGTCACGCCCAGGGCCCCGGTCTCCAGGAGGGCTGGGGCGGCGGCGCTGATCCCGCCCAGGTCCGCCTGGATCTGCATCAGGGAGCGGTTGGTGGCCTCGGAACCGGCGCCGGCCGCTCCGATGGCGGAACCGCCTTGCTCGGTGAGCGAGAGGGCGCCACTGCCGGCGGCCACCTGGGCCTGGAGGCTGCTGCTGTTGCTGGCGCTCACCTGCAGCGCGCCGCTGCTGGTCAGGCCGGAGCTGGTCAGGCTGGCCTGCAGCAGGTTGCCCTGGCCGCCGTCCTGGTTGGTCACCGGCTGGGGATCACCCCCGGAAACATCGGCATTGCCCTGGGTTTCGCCGATGAAATTGCGGGCCAGGGCGACACCGATCGCCAACTCGTCATCGCTCTCGCCCCCACCCCCACCCGTGGCGGCCACGCTGTCGACGTTGGCGGTGATCGAGGAGCTGTCGCTGGCCAGCACGTTGATCGCCCCGGTCAGGGCGGTGCCGTTGGCGCCGCTGATCGTGGCCCCTTCCACCTGGGCCACCGTGTCACCGGTCTGGATGTTGAAGCTATGGGCGCCACCACCGGCCATCCCCAGCTGTTCGTTGGAGCCGCTGCTGATCGAAGCCGTGATCGCCACGGCGGTGGCATCGCTGCTGATGCTGGTCTGGCGGCTGCCGCTGACCAGCAGGTCGCCGCCGAGGGTGAGGCTGGCCAGATCGCTGATCGTGGCCCCCACATCACCGGAGAGCGTGTTGTTGGCCAGCGACACGCCGACGCTGGCCGAGCTGTCATCGCCGTCGGATTCCGTGCCCGCCAGGCTGATCGCCAGCGAGCCGGAGCCGGCACCGGCCTGGATGGTGCGCTCATCGCTGGCCTCGACATTGAGATCCCCCGCGACCGAGAGGCCGCCGGGGCTGCTCGGGCCAGCGGAACCGGCGATGCTTGCCGTCACATCCCCCTGCAGGCTGTTGGTCACCGATGCACCGCCGCCCACCAGGGAGTTGGCTCCCTCTTCGCTCGAGCGCGAGATCGCCAGGGAGGCGCTGGCCGCCACGGCACTGATCTGATCCCCGGCGCTCGCCAGAACGCTCAGATCAGCGTCGAGGTTGAGGGTGTTGGCGGTGATGCTGGCCGAGGTGTCGTTGTTGGTGCTGGTGTTGGTCACCGTGGTGGCGCCGATCGCCACACCGCTGCCGCTGCCGGTCCGGCCCCGCGCCACGGCCAGGGACCCTGCACCGGCCTGGGCGCTGAGGCTGCGTCGCTGGCTGTTGCTGGCGTTCGCCGTGGCGGCCTTGACCCGACTGGCGGCTTTGTTGAGCAGCCTGCGCGCCTGCAGCGCAGCGGTGGTGGGGCTGCTGAGCTGGTTGCTGATGCCAGCGCCTCCCCCCGCGAATCCCAGCGACGACCCCCCACCGGTGCTGCTGGTGGAGCTGAGGGCCACGGCCAGGGCAAAGGTGGAGATCTGGGAGAGGTCGATGCTGCTCAGGTCCAGGCCCGTCCCTGAGGCCTCGCTCACGTTCAGATCGGTGTTGGCGCCCAGCCCCACGCTGCTGAGCAGACCGCCGCTGATCGTGGCGGAGGCCTGCACCGCCCCGATCGCCAGGCTGCCGCTGCTGCTGTCCCCCTGGCCCTGGCTGGCGCTGGTGGTCAGGGCGTCGCCGGTGGCCTGGGCCGCGATCTGGCGATTGGTGCTGCTGCTCAGGCTGAGGCTGCCCACCGACACGGTGGCATCGCTGCCGCCCTGGATGCCGTTGAGCTGGGCCTGGATCGGGTCGGAGATGGTGTTGTTGGTCACCACCAGGCCGAGGCCGAGGCTGCCGGTGCTGGCGCTGGCCTGGCCGCTGTCCACGGCCACGGCGAAGCCACCGGCGAAGGTGTAGATGTTGCCGGCGCCCAGTAACGGATCATTGCTGAGCACGCTGGCGGCGCTGATCGACAGATCACCGCTGACGTAGAGATCGCTGATGTTGTAGATGCCGGCGCTGATGCCGCCGCTGAGCTGGTTGAAGGAGAAGGCGCCGGCGATGCCGCCGCTGATGCTGCCGCCCTGACCCGATTGCTTCACCTTGGCGGCGGTGATCGCCGCGCCGGCGGCGTCGGCCACGATCCGGGAGCTGGCGCTGCGCTGGGCGGTCAGGCTGGCGGAGCTCAGGGTGAGCGATCCGGCACCCGGCGTGGAGGCCGTGGGCGATCCGATCAGGGCGGCCACGGGCCGGTCGATGCTGTTGCCGGTGCCGGCCCCGACCAGGGCGCCGCCATAGCTGGAGCCAAGGGCCGAGGTGCTGCTGGAGTAGGCGCCGCTGATCGCATAGGCGCCGATGGCCGATCCGTCCTGGGCCAGCAGGGTCAGGGCGCCGGCGTTGACCGTGCTCGCCCCGTCGATCTGGGCGGTGATGGCGCCGTTGAGCAGGTTGTTGGAGGCGGAGGCCCCCATCGAGAGGCTGCTGCTGCTGGCGGTGGAGTCAGCGCTGCTGGCGTTGGCCAGGGCGATATCAAAGCCGCCGCTGACCGCCAGGATCTGTTCGTTGCTGCTGGCGCTCAGGCTGACGCTGGCCAGATCCTGGTTGTCGTCCGCCGATGCGGGCTGGAGGGTGGTGCCGCTGATCGTGGCGCTGATCGGATTGGTGTAGCTGTTCTCCGCTCCGGCGCCGGCACCGCTGATCGCGGTCGCCGCCAGGGCGCCCTGGGAGGTGGCGTTCGCGGATGAACCGGCCCCGCTGATCACAACGGTCTGCAGGTCGACGCCATTGGTCTGGGCGGTGATGGTGATCGCTGCTGCCGCCCCGGTCTCCGAGGCTGTGGTGGTGAGGGTGCTGGCGGCGAGGCTGGCGCTGGTGGCGGTGCTGAGGTCGTTGATGGCGATCGAGGCACCGAAGGCATCGCTGGAGGAACGAGTGGAGGGTGGCTTGGCGTTGGCATCGGCCGCTGGATTGAGCGGATTGGCCGCCAGGCCCACGGTGCCGGCAAAGGCCAGGGCGTCGCTGGAGTCGGTGCTGGTGAGGCTGAGCCGGTTCAATCCCAGGGCGTTGAGGTCGCTGACCTGGGCGCTGGTGGCGCTGGCCGTGGAACCGTCGAGGTTCAGGGCCACCGATCCGGGGATCGAGAGGGTGGTGCCGGAGGAAACGCCGTAGGAGAGACTGATCGCCCCGGCCAGGGTCAGGGGGCTGGAGCTGCCGTCGCTGGCACCGCTGCTCAGGCTGACGCTGGTGGGGGAGGCCGCCGAGAGCGTGACGCCGCTGAGGCCCGTGCTCACCTGGCGGCTGATCAGGTTGACACTGGCGGCGCCCGTCAGGCTGCCCAGGCCGGTGGTGGAGGTCGAGGACCCGCCATCAGCCGCGTCATCGTCACCCTGACTGGGATTGCTGCTGCGCCTGCCGATGGTGAAAGCCCCCGTGGCGGTGACCAGCTTGGTGGTGTCCTGGGCGCTGAGGCTGATGCTGGCGGCATCGAGATCGAAGGCCTGACCTGCGGCGCTGGCGCTGGTGGGGGCGATCAGCGATTGACTGCTGATCGCCAGGTCCTGCACGGCCACCGAGGCGCTGCCATCGATCGGGAAGCTGCGGTTGAGCACTCCCTGGTAGAGCTGGGAGTACTGCTGGGAGAGGCCAACATCGTCGTTGTATTTGGTATTGGTTTTATCGCCCTGGTTGCTGGTCAGTCTTGTATCGCTCGAGGCCGATCCGGCCACCGCCACCGCCACGAAGTCGCCGCCGGTGAGGGCATCCAGCGAAATCGAAGCCAGGGAACTGTCGGCGCTGATGGCACCCAAGCGGTTGCTGGCAGCGCGATCGATGGTGTTGACGATGACGCCGGTGCCGACGCCAATCGAGTTGCTGTTCTGAACGTCGCCGGCAACATCAAGATCGAGATAACCGTAGTTTTTATAGATCGGGTTGCCTTTGTTATTGTAGGGGCGATTCGGATCGCGCACTGAAGAGAGATAGCCTTCGGTTGCGGCCAGCGCCAGGCTGGCGGCCTTGATCGTGGCGTTATCGGCAATGCTGTTGCTGACGCTATTGCTGAGCTCGCTGTCATCGGCAACGGCCATGCTCAGGGATCCACTCACCCCCCAGTTTTCCGATTTACCCGTTCCTAAAGCCAGCTGAATTTCAAGGCCGCCGCGCTCGGCCGTGGCGTTGAGATCGCCACTGAGATTGGCAGAAAACTGATCGCTGAAGCTGTTGCTGACCTGGTGGGATGAGGCGCTGATATTGACAGCAGCTCCAACACCCTTCTGGCTGACGGTGCCATAGTTGGCCATCTCAGAGAAACTGCCAAGCGACTGCTTGCCTGGCTTGACGCCGCTCACTTGGTCGCGGAGGTTCTTGTAGCCAAGGCGCAGCTGAAAAACACCAGCAACGCTGTAGTTGTTGACCAGGTCATAGCTCAACGGAGTGAGATTGACTGCGCTGATGCTACCGCTGAAGTTGTTGCTGGCTTGGCGCTGGTTCTCCTGGCTGCTGGCATTCAGTGACAGGCCAAAATTGACGGCAACGTTAGTGGTCGTGGTCGTGCCATCCGGATTGAGCTGCCAGTTTGGCGAGAACTTTTCGCCCTTTACCTTCGGCGCTTCCAGGCCATTGCCGCTGGTGAGCTGACCGCTGCTCGATAGCCACTGGGTGTTGAGGAGTTGCCTGCCGTAGCGATCCGTTCCCTGGCCCGGGGTTGTCGACTGGACCTTGCTGAGTTCGGCGAGGTGGCCGCGGTTACGGATATTGCTGTAGGAATTGAGCAGTTCGGGGAAGATGCCATCCTGCAGATTCTTCCAGAAACTGTTCGCCTCATCTGCAATTGTCTTGCTCAGCTTCCCGGTTGTAGATAGGGCCTTATTGGTGGCAGATTGGTTGCCAGAATTGGCCGAGCTATAGGCAGAAGCAATGCTGACCAGCGGGAACCAGGTGGCGCTGGGATTGACAACAGAAGCGGTGGGATTCACCGATCCTTGGCTGCTGATTGTGCCGCCGATTGTGTTGATGGCTTGACCATCGATGTCGGTATTGGTCAGGGCAACCGCCAGCGAGAATTTGGCACTCTCCAGCGAGATTTCGGCGATGGCGCCGGTATTGTCAAGCTCAAACACCGTGCTGTTGATCGCCACATCACCAGCAGCGCTGATCCGCGCACTGCTGCCAATGGTCACCTGGGCCACCTGATCGGCGGTGTTCAACGACAGGGCGCCCACCACGCCCCAGGTGGCCTGGCTGGTCTGGGTCGGAGTGCTCTGTTTCCAGTTGTCAGGGAGCCTTTTCAGCAGCTGGGTTCCGAAAAAGCCGGTCACCAATTTCTGCGTATCAGGCACCAGGGCCTTGTACGTCCGCGTGAAACCCTTCGTCCAGGAAGGATTGGCGATGGGTGTGGGCAGGCGCTCCGAGCGCGTCAGCGTCAGCGCCCGGTTGCGGGCATCGATCGAAGCATCGAGGGTCACCCCGGCCGCATCCGATGGGGAAGCGCTGCTGCTGGCCGCGGCGACCGTTGGGGCGGCGCTGGTCTGGGGAGCAGCAGCAGCGGAAGAAGAAGCGGCGCTGCTGCTGGGCTGGCTGCTGAGACTGGTGTCCGAACTCACCTGATCCGCAAACAGCTGCACCGGCAGCGAGCGGGCGAAGTCGATGCCGGGGCGGGTGAGTTGGTAGTTGTCATTGCCGAGGCTGATCAGCTGCAGTTGATCGCGGTTGTTCAGCCCATACACCGGCAGGTTTTGCTGCTGCCAGTTGTTCAGGGTCAGCTGCAGGTAGTCCTGCTTGGTGTTGGTGCCGCTGCTGCTGAAGATCAGCGGTTGCTGGGCGGCGGCATCGAGAAACACCTGCACGCTGTTGCCATCGCTGCTGGCTTGCAGATAAAGCTGCTGTCCCTGGC
The DNA here is from genome assembly GCA_903935205.1 of uncultured cyanobacterium. Lineage (GTDB taxonomy): Bacteria > Cyanobacteriota > Cyanobacteriia > PCC-6307 > Cyanobiaceae > Cyanobium. Next base: position 40,055 of record CAIZQU010000114.1, read on the forward strand.
TGACCTGGGGCAGGGAGGAGGGCGTACCGACCGCCGGTTCCTGCAGCAGATTGGACGTGCCCGAAAGATATCTTGCCGGCACCAGCGGCGAGCCGTTCACGGTCGGTGCCCCCTGCAGAACAGCCGGGCCCAGGGCGATGTTGTTCCAGGTGTTGCTGCCAACCACCACATCGCTGGGATCGACCTGCTTGAGCAGCGGGCGGTTGGTTTGGTAGGGGGTGGGATCGATGGAATAGCTGACCATGTCGCCTGTCCTGGCGTTGAGGCCAGGCAGGGAGATGCTGCTGTTGGCGGCATTGATCGCCGTGGCTGGATCAAAGCTGGTCCACGGTGCATCGAGGCTGAGCACCGCTGCCGCCGAACTCAGACTCGAGAGGGTGGCCCCCGGCAGCTGCAGCGGGGCGTTGGTGCTGCTGAGCAGGCGGAAGCCCTGGCTCGATTGGCTGGGGTTGAACACCTCCAGCATCGGGCCCGCCCCCGTCAGCCACTGGCTGGCCTCCGTCAGGGAGCTGGCCAGACCGCTGGCATCGAGCTGGGCGTCGGCGCCGATGTAGCGGAGATAGCTCCCCACCACGGTGCCAGCGCTGCCGGCCTGCTCCTGATAGACGATCGAGCCATTGCTGAGCTCCAGCTGGCTGGTCGCCTGGCCATCGGCACCCCAGAGGTTGCCGTTGGCGTCGAGGAAGCCAGCGGCTCCCACCAGGGAGCCATCGCTCTGTTGCAACAGCCCGCTGCTCCACTGCAGCATCTGGCCATGCAGGGGCACGGCGGCGCCGCTGGCCGGCACCACCAGCCAGTTGAGGCCATTGACGCCCTCCTCGTTGGCGGCCGTTTCAGAGAGGCTGGCCACCTGGTTGGCGACCGGCTCCTGGGAGCTGTTGGTGGTGGTGAGCAGCGCCCCGAAGGGAACCCCGGGGGTGAGGGCGGTGAGCAGGATTCCCGAATCACCGCTGGCCACGGCCGAGAGGAAGGCCACGGAGCCCACCTCGGCCCCCACCCCCTGGGTGATGCCGGCCGTGGCGTTGATGGCCGAGAGGAACTGGTCCCGCAGGGTGCTGGCATCGCCGACATCGCTGTCGCTGAGGGTGACCGACACAAATGCCGTATCGGCATTCGGGGCCAGATTCAGCAGGGTGAGGGTGAGGGTGTCGCCGCTGCTGCCGCCACCGCTGAACGTGATCAGCTCCTGCTGGGCCTGGGTCGCCAGGGAGGCCACCGGATCAGCGCTGCCCAGGGGCTGCAGGGTCACGGTCAGCTGGGGGTTCTGCCCCTGCTCGAACACGAGCAGATGGTCCGGGCCGGAGCCGCTGGAGAGCAGGTCCACGGCCACCCCGGCCAGGGCATCCTGGCTGGTGAGGGCCAGGGCGATCCGGCCGGCCCCCCGGGGAATCACCACATACTCCTGGCCGGAGATCAGCCCACCAATGGCGCTGGAGGTGTCGTTGTAGCCCCCCTGGGCCATCGGGAAGTAGGCGACGAACTGGCCGGCGACGGGCCAGAGGGAGGGATCGTCGCCGAGCAGCAGCTCATCGTTGACCAGGTCGACACCCTGGCTGCTGGTGCTGATCGGCGTGGCCTGCCTCCGGTAGAGGGCGTGCTGGCTGCCGGTGCTGGCGCCGTCGTTGATCGGAATTGGCCTGGCATCGGCCAGGGTGAGGGTGGCCGTGCCATCGCTGGGGGTGGTGCCATCACCGTTGATGGCGGTCACCACATAGCTGGCGCCCTGGACGGCCAAGGTCAGGGGCTGCCAGTCGGCATCGGCGGGATTGAACTGGTCGAGGCTGAACGTCTGGCTGCTGCTGCCGCGGTATTCCAGGGCCGTGCCATCGGTCCAGGCCAGCAGGTCGCCCGGTTGGACGGTGACGCTGCCCTGGCTGCCTTTGGCCAGGAGGGCCCCCTTGTTGTCATAGAGGCTGATCAGGCCCTTGTCGTCCACCGTGGCGATCAGATCGGCCGCCGATTGCAGGTCTTGGAAACTGACCCGATCGCCGACGGCGAAGCCCTGGCCATTGGCCACGGTCACCCCGTTCTGGGGAACGGTTGCAGGGCCATCGCCCACCAGCACCGCCGATGTTGTTGGCGTTGTGCTGCTGCTACCGCTGCTGCTGCCGCTGCTCGCCTGGGTGCTGAGGTTGCTGGGATCGCCGGCCGCCTGGCCGCTGCTGTCCTGACTTGGCAGGCTGGTGCTGGTCAGCCCCTGGCTGATCGTGCCATCGATCGTGACCGTGGCCGTGGTGTCATCGACGGCCAGGGCGAGCCCGGTGGTGACATGGCCGTCGCGGTAGGTCTTGCTGACCGTGTCGGCCGTGGTGGAGGGGTTGGCCTCGGCCGTGATCGTGACCGATCCGCCGCTGCTGATCGATGAGGTCGGGTCCAGGCTGACCCCGGCGGCCGTGACCGTCTGGCCCACGGCCATCGCTTCACCGGGCCGGTCGGCGCTAGGCGCGAAGTCCTGCGTGCCTGCACCGTCGGTCATCATGACGTACTTGGACACCTCGGCGTGGCTGTTGAGCGCGTGCTTGGTGGTGCTGCTCAGGATCACGTCGCCAGCGGCCACCAGGCTGCTGTCGCTGATGGTGATGGCGCTGGAGGCCTTGGACATGCCGATGCTGACGGCCAGACTGGGGAACCAGTTCGGGGTCAGGGCACCGATCAGATTGGCGCCATTGATGGTGGTGACCGTTCCAATCAGAATATTGCTCGATTCGGATGTAATTGCCAGGTTGTTGTTGGTGCCATTGGCCTGGATCACGGCGTTGGCGATGGCGATGGCATCCTCAGCCGAGGAGATCGCAAACTCAAAGGGAATGAAGATGTCTTCTATCCCAGTTAAGGCGTCATTGACTTTGCTGCTGAGAACCATCTCAGCAACACCACCCATGATGTCGCCCACGCCACCTTCAAACAGAGGCGCGCTCCAGTTGTCCTGCCATGGCTCGTTGATCGCCAGGCTGGAGATGGTGATGTCGCCACCGATCAGCTGGGTGGCTGGCGCTCCCTGGCTGGCGCTGCCGATGCTGATGCTGCTGCTGGCCTTCGGCAGCCAGATCGACACACCCACATCGACGGCCCGGGCCGTGGTGCTGAGGCTGATGTCGCCAAAGCTGGCGCTGGCGTCGCTCGAATCCCCCAGCGAAGAGGTGCTGATCGTGACCCCACCAGCGGGGCCGATGATGATGCCCTCCTGCTGGCTGACCTGGGCGCGTGCTTCCGTGTTGACGCTGAAGTCTCCCCCGTAGGTGTAGACATTGCCCGTGATCGTGACGCTACCGCTGAGGGCGATGGCATAGGGGTTGCTGGGGCTATCTAAATCGATGCCGCTGATGGTGTAAGCGCCATCGCCGCTGATGCTGATGGCGCTGAGGCCACTGATCGTTTGGTTCCAGGGGCTGGCCAGGCCGCTGATCGTCACATCGAGCTCACTGCCGGAGGCGCCGCCGCTGGCGCTGATGCCCAGGCTGCCGCTGGCATTGGTGATGCTGAGGGTGCCATTGGCAAAGCTGGCGCTGGCGCTGCCGTCGAGCCGGCCATCCCAGGCGATGCCGGTGAGGGCATCGACCCCTGCCAGATCCACAGACCCCTGGCTGTATTCCAGCTGCCAGTCGCCCCTGCCCAGGACGGCCGAGCCGGTTGGATCGTCGGAGGCGGCCACATCGGTGCCGGTGAGCTCGGCGAGCCTGGTCACCAGCCGCTGGCCGGCGGCGCTGGCGGCCAGGTCGCAGCCGTAGAGCAGCAGGTCGCCATCGGCGCTGAACAGGCTGCCGAGCTGGTGCAGCGGCTCGCGATGGCGCCAGAGGTTGCGGCTGGTGAGCACCTGATCGCCGATCTGCAGGGCGCCGTCGCTGCCGTGGCTGAGCAGATGCAGGCGCTGCCAGCCGCCGGCGCTGCGGGCGGCCTCCAGGTGCCGCACCAGGGCTGCCAGTCCCTCGCCGGGGGCCATGGTCAGGGTGCGAGCGCCGCGGGCCTGCAACTGCTTGCCGAGGTCCAGCACCGAGGCATCGGTGGAGGCGATCACAAACAGATCGCCCCGATCGGCCTGGCCCGGGCTGGCCGGTGCAAGGCGGCCCTCACCCCCCCAGCCCAGGGCACCCCGATCCGCCTCCAGGGCGATCGAGGCTTGAATGGCGCTGCCAGCGGCCGGATCCGGTTGCCACCAGGGATAGCCCAGCTCCTTGGCGGCCGAATCCCAGGATCCGGGGACGGCCGACAGGCCCCCTGGCAGCAGAGCGTCGCGTTGGGAAGGGACGAGCATTGCGGCGGCAGTGTTGGGAAGTGGGCGGGAGCGGGTGCCCGGTCGGGCGGTTCAGGAAATGAACCTCAGGGAATGGGGCTCAGGGGAAAGGGAATGAAGTTCAGGCGCTGGAGCTGAAGCCCTGGAGCGCGGGGAACGGGGCTCAGGCAGCAGCCAATGGCGGCGAAGGCTTCAAGCGACCGGCCGATGGGGCCGCACAAGCGGGTTGATCTCGCCGAGTCAGAGGGGCTCGCCAAGGCACAGGGCCTGGCCAAGGCGCAGGGAAACCGCCGAGGCACGGGGCTACGACGGGGCAAAAGCAGCGCAGAGAGCCGTTGGATCGATCGCTGAAGATTCAGATACAACTCTTTCCTGCCGCACCCTGCGCGTCAAATCTTGTTTGAAATATTGCGAGACCCTGCCCGCCGCAGGTCCTGGCCGCCATAGGCCTTGGCCATGGCCTGCCGGAAGCACGCAACCGCCGGTTCCTGCTGATAGGGCCAGAGCAGGGCTCCATGCCAGAGGATCGGCGCCATGCAACAACGCTCCCGCACGGCTGTGGTGAGCCATTCGGTGGCCAGCCCCCTCTCCCCGAGGGCCAGGGCCAGGAGGCCCCAGAGGCTCGGGGCTCCCGCGGGCGTCGCCTCCTGCCGACTGGCCTGGTGGTGCACCCTCCGATCCAGCAGGGCGGCGGCCAGGGGCCTCTGGGGACCGCGGGCCAGGCTGAAGGCCGCCAGGGCATGGAGGCTCGAAAGGCTGTCCTGTTGGAGGATGCCCACCTGCTCCACCAGGGCGGCAGCCTGCTGATGGTTCCCTTGGAGGGCGGACACCAGCGCCAGCTCCAGCGGCGGCCTGATCTGGGCCCCGCGCAGGGCCACCTGGCGTCGCAGCGCGTCCTCCGCCTCGGGCCATTCGGCCAGCTGAACGTGGGCAAAGGCCTTCAGGCCCCAACCCTGGGGCAGATCGCTCTGCAACCTTTCGGCCAACAAGGTCAACGCGGCCCTGAACTGGCCGCTGTAGATCAGGTGGCGAACCCAGCCGAGCAGGGGACGGTCGAGGCTCAGGCGCTGGGGCAGCCAGCTGGCATAGAGGTGATCGCTGCGTTCCGGCTGCCAGAAGAGGGCCGTCAGTGTTTCGGCATGGATGGCGTCGATGGCATGGGGGTCGACGGCGAGGGAGCGGGCCTGCTGGATCAGCAGCTGCATCTCCAGCCCTGTGTGCCGGGAGCAGGCCATGCCCCAGCCGGCCTGGAGCAGCAGGCTGTGGCAGAGGTCCACCAGGGCCTCGGTGTGCCGGGGATCCAGGGCCAGGCAGTCCTTCAGAAGCCGGATCACCTCGGGGAGTTGCCCAGGATCGCCGGAGCGCCAGCGGGCCCAGGCCTCCCGGTGCAGCATGTTGGGGGAGACCGCAGCGGTTGGCGGGCTAGTCCGGAGGCTGGTGGGCGGAGTGTGCGGCCGGCTGGTGGGCGGGCTGGTGGGCGGGCTGGCAGGCGGGCTGATCCCGTCGGGAGCGGCACCGCTCGGTCCCGGGAGCGAGCGGGTCAGCGGCGTGAGTGGGCCGGTATAGGCATAGCCTTTGCCGTAGACCGTCTGGATGACCTGCCCGCCCAGGGGCCCCCGATCCAGCACCCGGCGCAGGCCATGGATCACCTGCGCCAGGGCACCGGGATCCTGGGGTGGGGCATCAGGCCAGAGGGCCGTGGTCAGGTACTCGCGGGAGACCATGCCACCGGCTTGCACCAGCAGCAGCAGAGCCTGGCGTTGCAAGGGCTTGAGCTGCAGGGGGCGTCCCTCGAGTTCCAGGATCCCTTGGTGATCGAGCCGGTAGGGTCCCAGCCTCCAGCCACGCAGCATCGCCAATGGCTCGGAAAAGGTTTGCAAATATATTGTAGGGCAACTCGAAGAAGCGCACTTTCCCTGGCCGCTAACGCTGCATCGCTCTGGCCAGACGATGACTCTCACTCATCGCAACCGGCGGCAATCAGAATTTTTCGGGGTATCCAGTAAGCCATAAGGGCCGATCCAGACCAGCAGGCTTGTTGATCTCACAACCGCGATCGAGCGGAGCCTGGTTGCGTCACTCGCTTGCAATGGCAGGGCCTGAATAGCAAGGCCATCCAGCGCTGCGTCGATTGCAGGGCCTGGGTCTCGCCGCTGAAACCGCCCGGCTCGCGGCCCTCGGTCCGCAGCGGAGGGCACGCTTCGGCAGGAGTGGCCAGGCCGAGGGCAGCCGAGCGGGCCGATGTCTCCCTCTAGTGTCAATCCCAGAGACGGAGAACGGAGGGGGATGCGCAGGGTTCTGGCGGTGGATGGCCACAGCATGTTTTACGCCCAGCAGAAGGTGGGCTGGTTCTTCGACCCCAGGCGGCTGCTGGCCCTGGCGGCGGAGGGGGAGGGCGTGGAGCTGAGCAGTGCCTTCTGGTATGCGGGCCTGAAGGACCCGTCGGACCAGCGGCCGTTCCGCGATGCCCTGACGGGCCTGGGGTTCACGGTGCGCACCAAGCCGCTGCGGGAGCTGGCGCCGGGGGGCGGCGGCGGGGCGGAGGGGGAGCCGCAGCGGCATTACGTGCGGGCCAATCTTGATGTGGAGCTGGCGATCGACCTGCTGCTGGTGGCGGAGCGCTGCGAGGAGATCTGGCTGCTGAGCGGCAGCCGCGACCTGGAGCGGCTGGTGGAGGTGCTGCGGGCCAAGGGATTGCGGATCGTGCTGATCAGCACGGAGGGAATGGTGGCGCGGGAGCTGCGCAATGCGGCCGATAGCTTCGTGGACCTTTCGGGGCTGCGGGGCCGGCTGGAGAAGGCCGATGCCCAGCAGCAGCCGGTGTTCCAGCGCCAGGGCTGAGGGGGCCAGCCGCCGAGCCGGCAAGGGGAGACCCCCTGGACCAACCCCGGCCCCGCCCCCTAGAATGGGGCTAACTCATAGTCATTCCGAGTTAACCACCCTTATCTCTGCCTGCCATGGCGCGCGATCCCGGTCGGGTTCTGATCTTCGATACCACCCTGCGCGATGGCGAGCAGTCGCCCGGCGCCAGCCTCAACCTGGATGAGAAGCTGGCGATCGCCCAGCAGCTGGCCCGGCTGGGGGTCGACATCATCGAGGCCGGCTTCCCCTTCGCCAGCAGCGGCGATTTCCAGGCGGTGCAGCGGATCGCCGCGGCGGTGGGCCAGGAGGATGGTCCGGTGATCTGCGGCCTGGCCCGCGCTGCCGCCAGCGACATCAAGGCCTGCGCCGAGGCGGTGGCGCCGGCGGCGCGGCGCCGGATCCACACCTTCATCGCCACCAGCGACATCCATCTGGAGCACAAGCTGCGCAAGACGCGGGCGGAGGTGCTGCAGATCACCGCCGAGATGGTGGCCTATGCCCGCTCCCTGGTCGAAGACGTGGAGTTCTCCTGCGAGGACGCGGGCCGCAGCGATCCGGAATTCATGCATCAGGTGATCGAGGCGGCGATCGCTGCGGGGGCCACCACGATCAACATCCCGGACACGGTGGGCTATGCCACGCCGGCCGAATTCGGCGCGCTGATCGCCGGCATCAACCGGTCCGTTCCCAACATCGACCAGGCGGTGCTCTCGGTGCATGGCCACAACGACCTCGGCCTGGCGGTGGCCAACTTCCTGGAGGCCGTGAAGCATGGCGCCCGCCAGCTGGAGTGCACGATCAATGGCATCGGCGAGCGGGCCGGCAATGCCTCGCTGGAGGAGCTGGTGATGGCGCTGCATGTGCGGCGCAGCTATTTCAACCCCTTCCTCGGCCGCGATCCGGCCAGCAGCGAGCCGCTGACCCGTGTGCGCACCGAGGAGATCACCAAGACCTCCAGGCTGGTGAGCAATCTCACCGGCATGGCGGTGCAACCCAACAAGGCGATTGTCGGCGCCAATGCCTTCGCCCATGAGAGCGGCATCCACCAGGATGGCGTGCTCAAGAATCGACTCACCTACGAGATCATCGATGCCCGCACGGTGGGCCTGAGCGATAACCGGATTTCCCTGGGCAAGCTCTCGGGTCGTAGCGCCTTCCGGGCACGGTTGGAGGAACTGGGCTACAAGCTCGAAGGCGAAGATCTCAACGATGCCTTCCTGCGCTTCAAGGAACTGGCCGATCGCAAGCGTGAGATCGCCGACCGCGACCTGGAGGCGATCGTCAGCGAACAGGTGCAGCAGCAGGGTGATGGCCGCTTCCAGCTGCGTTCGGTGCAGGTGAGTTGTGGCACCGGCATGCGCCCCACCGCCACGGTCACCCTGGAGACGGCCGAGGGCGAGGAGCGCAGCGAGGCGGCGATCGGCACCGGCCCGGTCGATGCGGTCTGCCAGGCCCTGAACCGGCTGGCGGCGGTGCCCAATGAACTGGTGGAGTTCTCGGTCAAGAGCGTCACCGAGGGCATCGATGCCATGGGCGAGGTCACGATCCGCCTGCGTGCTGATGGTGTGCTCTATTCCGGCCATTCCGCCGACACCGACATCGTCGTCGCCGCCGCCCAGGCCTTCATCAACGCCCTCAACCGCCTCGTCGCCGGCGGCCAGCGCGCCCCCCTCCACCCCCAGAAGACACCGCTGCCGCAGGCGGAAACCCAGGCGGTCTGAGGGGCGAGCGTGGAGCTGGGGGGGGAGCTGGCGCGGCCCCCCTCTGGGGCCCGCCCCGTGGGGCCTGCCCCGTGGGGCCTGCCCTCTGGGACTTGCAGGCCAGGCTTCCTGCTCAAGGCTCAAAGCCCAGCGATCGGCCCCGTTTCTCCGACCAACTGAAAGGCCGCCCAGTAGCGGTAGTCGGCCCAGGCGTTCTTTTTGGGCTTGGTGCGGAATTCCTCCTGCACAGCCAGGAGAGCCTCCATGCGGCCTTTTCCCTGCTTGAGCAGGGTGTAGTAGCGCTCCATGAAGAAGGCGGTGGCGTCATCATCCACCTTCCAGAGCGAGAGCAGGGTGCTGCGGGCACCGGCCACGCTGAGGGCCCGCTGCAGTCCAAACAATCCCTCCCCGCTCTGTTGGACCCCGGAGGCGGTGTCACAGGCGGAGAGCACCACCAGCTCGGTGCCCCGGAGTTGCAGCTGGGCCGCTTCCTTGGCGGTGAGATAGCCGTCATCGGCGCTGTCCTGGCTGGCCCGGGTGGCCTGGCTGGCCTGGCTGGCGGAGGGGGCTGGGGCGAGATCCGGCCGCAGGCTGCGATTGGCGCCGGCCAGCACGATGCCGCTGTTGAGCATGGCGTCTTCCCGGCGGGCGGGCAGGCCCGCAAAGGCGCTGCGCAGGCCACCCGCTGGCGGTGGCGGGGCGACTGTCGGTGGTGTGTCGGAGGCGCTGGCGTAGTAGCCGTGGCTGGCGACATGGACCAGAGCGGGGTTCCTGGCGTTGCTGAGAACGGCCGTGGTGGCCCTTGAACGCTGATAGAGATCGGCCCGCAAGAGCTGGCTGATCGCTTGCCCTTCTCGGGCGGTGCCAGGGAGACGACGCCACCCGAAGCCGCTGGCGGGCTCCGGACCGAAATCCGGATCGGCCAGCACCAGCGGCCGACTGCGGGCGCCGGCATTTGCGGTGCTTTGGGGCAATAGGCTGCGGCCACTGCTGACCAGCCGCAGGGCCACGGTGTCCGTGAGGCGGCGTTGCGGATCCTGGGGGGCGGGCAGGGCGGCATAGGGAATGCGGCTCAGTTCGCCATCGGGGGCCAGGATCCACTGCCTGGCACCGGCCAGGAGCTGCCGCAGGGCGGGGGGAAACACCTTCTCATTCACCTGCCGCCAGAGGGCTGTGGGATCGCTGCTGCTGGCCGCAGATTCCTTCCGGGCTTGAGCGATGAGGGGATCGAGGGCGGCGGCGGGGCCCAGATCCACCGCTCGGGTGGTGCCCGCTGGATTGAGCACCAGGGCGAGGTAGCGCGGGGCACCCCACCGCTGGCCTTCCTTTTGCCGCCCATCGAATGGCTGGTACCGCTGGAATTCCACCAGCACAGCGTCTGCCGGCAGCAACCTGGCCACCTGGGCTGGTTCCACCAGTTGCGGTTTCAAGGAGGGAAGCAGGCGATAGAAGTTTCTTTCCAGCTCTTCTCGGCGATTGCTGAGCTCCTGCCTCTGGGGCGCGGGGATGGTGACATCCGCGAGCCTGGTGGTGAGAGCGGCGAGCTGCTGGGCTAGGTCCTGGGGGGCGCCGGGGGCCCGCGCGAGCTGGGCCTGGCGTTGTTCGATCTCCAGCAGCAGGCCGTAGCGGTTGAGGCGGGAGAAAAGGGCGAGTTCGGCGGCGCTGCCGGATCGCTCCGCGCTGGAGAATGGAGCTTGCCAGCTGGAATCAAGAGCATAGATCTGTGCAATGCGTGCGGCTTGGGGCAGTAGCGGCAGCTGTCCCTGAAGAAAGAGGCTCTGGATGCCGATGCCACGGCGCAGCAGGGGCTCGGCCTCCCCGTAGCGGCCCTGGTTGTCATACAGCCCTGCCAGATTGTTGAGGCTGGTGGCGGTATCGGGATGATCGTGCCCCAGCGCCTTCTCCCTGATCGCCAGGGCACGGAGATAGATAGTTTCGACCTTAGCGTAGACACCCTGATTATAGTACAGCAGTGCGAGGTTGTTGAGGCTCTGAGCGATATCGGGGTGATCGGACCCGAGCGCCTTCTCCCCGATCGCTAGAGCGCGAAGATAGAGAGACTCGGCCTTGGCGTAGGCGCCCTGGTTGCCATACAGCATCGCGAGGTTGTTGAAGCTGTGGGCGGTATTGGGGTGATCGGGCCCCAGCGCCTTCTCGGTGATCTTCAGGGCGCGAAGGAAGAGGGGCTCGGCCTTGGCGTAGGCACCCTCATTATAGTACAGCAGTGCGAGGTTGTTGAGGCTGGCTGCGATATCGGGGTGATCGGGACCCAGCGTCTTTTCCCAGATCGCCAGCGCACTAAGATAGATGATCTCGGCCTTGGCGTACGCGCCCTGGCTGTCATACAGCCCCGCGAGGTTATTGAGGCTGCTGGCGGTATCGGGGTGATCGTGCCCCAGCGCCTTCTCCCTGATCGCCAGTGCGCGAAGGTAGAGGAGCTCGGCCTTGGCGTAGGCGCCCTGGTTGTGGTAAAGCCCCGCGAGGCTGTTGAGGCTCTGAGCGATATCGGGGTGATCGGACCCGAGCGCCTTCTCCCTGATCGCCAGTGCGCGAAGGTAGAGGAGCTCGGCCTTGGCGTAGGCGCCCTGGTTGTGGTAAAACCCCGCGAGGTTATTGAGGCTCTGAGCGATATCGGGGTGATCGGACCCGAGCGCCTTCTCCCTGATCGCTAGGGCGCGAAGGTGGAAGGGCTCAGCCTTGGCGTAGGTGCCCTGGCTGTCATACAGCACCGCGAGGTTGTTGAAGCTGCTGGCGGTATTGGGGTGATCGGGCCCCAGCGCCTTCTCGGTGATCTTCAGGGTGCGAAGGAAGAGGGGCTCGGCCTTGGCGTAGGCACCGTGGCTATAGTACAGCACAGCGAGGTTATTGATGCTAGTAGCGGTATCGGGGTGCTCGGGCCCGAGCGCCTTCTCATTGATCTTCAGGGAGCGAAGAAAGAGGGGCTCAGCCTTGGCGTAGGCGCCCTGGCTTTTATATAGTCCCGCGAGGTTATTGAGGCTGTTAGCCGTATCGGGATGATCGGGCCCCAGCGCCTTCTCATTGATCGCCAGGGCTCGAAGATAAAGGGGCTCGGCCTTTGCAGAGTCGCCCTGGTTATCATATAGGAATGCAAGGTTATTGATGATGTTGGCGGTATCAGGGTGATCGGGTCCCAGCGCCTTCTCATTGATCACCAGAGCGCGAAGGTAGAGGGGCTCGGCGTTGGCGTAGGCGCCCTGGCTTTCGTACAGCGTTGCGAGGTTGTTGAGGCTGTTGGCGGTATCGGGGTGCTCGAGCCCCAGCGCCATCTCCCTGATCGCCAAGGCGCGAAGATGGAGAGACTCGGCTTTGGCGTAGACACCATGACTCTTGTACAGCTCTGCCAGGTTGTTGAGGCTTGCGGCGATAGAGGGATGATTGGGCCCGTAGTTTCTCTCCATCCAGGCCAGCTCCTGCTCCTGCAGAGGAATTGCCGCTTGAAATCTTCCTTGCTGATAGAGCGTCATGACCTGCTCCCGCCACGCCCTCATCTCCGCCGGCACCTCCCCAGCCCCCTCCCTCGCCTGCGCCACCAGCCCCGCATCAGCTGTCGCCATCCCCCCAGCCTTTACCTGCGGCACAAGCCACAGCAGCAGCCCCGAAACGACCAGCAGAGCAGATCCCAATCGTCTAAGCGGATGACGAGAGCCGATGGAAAATAGAACAGAGTTAGTCATTGAAAAACCAGGTTCGCTGAAAAATCAAGGAGCGTGGGTCGAATCGCTGAATCTCTTTCTCTATGATCTCACCAGCCTCCTCGTGGCATTGAACGCTTTTACCCGAGCCTTTACACAGCACCGGATAAATCTCTCCGCTCTTTTCACTGTAAGCCCACCCCAGCCTCCTGCCAGCAAAAAGCCCATTTGTACCCGAGGCGCCCGGCGGCTTGCGGGTGAGGGCCGGCACCAGCCATTGCAGCGCCAGCAGCGTGCCGCTTCTCGGCAGGGGGATGGAAAGATCCCGACTCACGGTTTCACCGGGAAGGATCTGATCATCGCTGCTGAACAGGCGCCCCGTCGCCACCACGCCGGTGCTGACCAACGTCTGCCCCCGTTCGGCCTGGACTGCGGGGACCTCGCGCAATACCGCATTCGCCTCCGATTCAAACGACTGGCCCGCCCCTGTCTCCATCCGCTGCATCCCCGTAGCCCACCAGACGCTGGGCAGCAGGTAAAGAGTCCGCGTGCTGGGGTTGGTGGCAATCACCCGCAAGCGCAACCGCGAGGGGCTCGTGTTTCCGGCTCCTGGCTTGGTCTCAAATACCGCCTGACGCGGTTTGACCTCGATCACCAGCGTCGCTGGCGCCCAGCTCGGCACCAGGATTTCCTTCCAGAGGAAGGTGTACCCACCCCAGAGCGCGGCCAGCACCACCGCCACGGTTTTGGTCCACTCATGCACGTCTCCCGTCGCCAGCCAGGACGGCAGGCGGAACTGTCGGAGGAGGGATCGGCGCGGCGGCTCAGGGGGTGGATCGCACACGGGCTGGCGGTAGATGACGGGGACGGGGACAGCCCAGTGGTGGCTTGGGCAGGCACAGCGCTTTGAGCACCTTCTGGATCGACCCTCCACCGGTGGAGCGATCGAGATCCGCCAGGGCCTGCAACCACTTGGGATCCGGCACCACCCCGGCAGCCAGGTTGGCGACGGCCGCATCGTCGCAATCGCTGGCCGTACCGCCCAGGCCCGTCAAGAGGGCATAGGAGCGCTGGGCCGCTGTGCCCTGCTGCCCATTGAGCCGGGCCGGGAACGCGGTGAAGGCAGCAGAAAGCGCACTCCCATCGGCCGGCGGCTGCAGACCTGGAGCCTGCCCCAGCAAGGTGCCACCGAAACAGAAGGCCTGCAGGTTGGCAGCCACGCTTCCCACCGGGCCGCCGGATGGGGGAGAAGCAGCGGTGAGGGCCTGGCCAAGGGCTGTCGCCAGCCAAACGCCCGCATCCCAACGGCCGGCCTGCCTTGCCAGGGCCTCCAGCCGCGGGCGATCGAGCAGGATCCGCTCTTCCTCCGGGCAGTAGAGGGCGAGGGCTTGCGGTGCCGCCAGCCAGGCCCGGGGGCAGTCCCGCTGGAGCTGGCCGGCCGCCGCGGCGGTGATCGATGGGAAGGCGAGAGCGCTGGTGCGGGGATCTGCCTTCCAGGCCTGCTCCAAAGCGCTCACCACTTGCTCAATCCCCGCAGGCAGATCCGCGGCCAGCGCGGATTGACCCGACACCAGCGAGGTGCAACAGAACAGTGCCAGGGGGCGAGCGCGATGCATCCGGGCGGTGGTGCTCTCGGTGTCCGTCGCCACTATGGCAACGGCAGCCACCGGTGCAAGCGGGGAACTGGGAGCGGAAGTCAGCAGCGAATCGACCCACCATTAAGGCCGCCGGGCGCCATGCCCGCAGCACAGGATTGCGGCCAGCAGCCATCGCTGGCCAGAGTGGAAACCTCGGCAGGGACACGCCAGCCCACAGGCTGCGATCCGACAGCTATCGCCAACGCCACCGCCATCCGTTGGATCGCAGCCTGGCCGCCCAGGTCGAATTGGATCGCCCGGGTGCTGTGCAGCGCCGCTCCCCAGCCGTTCTCCTCCCCCTGCCGGAGCCTGGGGAGGAGAGAGCCCAAGACAGCTGAAGCCACAGCACCCGGGAGCAGAGCATCCATCGACACCGGCCTGGCCTCAAGGGTCCGCTGGCACCGCACCCAGCGGGCTCAGCCGCCCCAGCCGCCGCTGCCGAGGAGCGCCAGATACCGCCGCAGGGTTCAGCGACTTGCTACGGCGAATGGGACAGACGACTTGGTGAGACGAGTTGATCAGGCGAGTTGATCAGGCGACTTGCAACGCCGGATCGGACAGACGACATGGTGAGACGAACTGATCAGCCAGCTGGATCAGACGAGTTGGCCTGGCAAATGGATCAGACAACTTGATGAGGCAACTTGGTCAGGCAACTGGATCAGGCAACTGGATCAGGCGATGGCGGCCTCGATCATCGCTGCTGTCACCGGGATCGTCTCCACCGCGTCGGCGTTGTCGAGGAAGGCGTCGAACGAGGTGTAGCGGCGGATGCAGGGGTCCGCCCCTGGCGCGGCGCAGGCGAGGGACCAGTCGCCATCCTCCGGCTTGACGGCGGCGTAGGCCTGCAGGGCCTCCTCCAGGTCGGCGCCATCGCCGATCCCCTCACCATGCCAGACCACTTCGAAAAACCCCACGGCAGCACCGGCGCTTCCACCAGGATGACAACTCAGCCAGGGGATAGCGCCAAACAGGTGATCCGCCAGCGGTGCCAGCACCGACTCCCTAGCACCGATCGACTGTGCCGAAGATTGGCCGGAATTGGTCGTGGTTAGCCGGAATCGACCGAAGTTGGCCCTAGTTGGTCAAGAAGGCCGAAGGATTGGCCATGGATCGTTGATCGCCATAGGCCGTCAGGATTCATGCAGCTCCTGGAGACGGCGCATGGTTTCCTGGAGCCAGTGGAGTCAGTGGAGCCTGAAGCCAGCCGCCGGAAGCCCTGGCGATGCAGATGGCACAGAGAGACCGACGGAAAGATGCCAAGGAAGGTGCATGGAGCGATGGACGCAGCGATCTGGGGTCAGGTCACAGAATGGAGGGCGCAAAAAAGCGCGGACAGAAGGGCGGACAGAAAGGCTGCAGAAAGTGCGAACTGAAGCACGGAGAGAAGTGAAGAGAACGGTGAAGAGAGGAATGAAGAGAGAAGCACAGAGAGAAGGCCAGAGAGAAGCACGGAACGAAGGAAGGGAAGATCCACAGCAACAAGGATGAAAAGGTCGAAGGCAAGCGAAAAGACAGCGTGCCACCGCCTGCTGAACAGGGAAGGAGATGGAAGCGAAGGGGAGGCAGGGGATCAGCCGAGCCGATGCGCCTGGTGGAGGGGCGCCAACGCTGCGATACGCAACAGCAAAACGGAATGGCCTGGCGCGGCCGCCATTCGCCAGCCGCGGAGAGCAGAACGCCGGATCAATTCGCCGCGAAGGCAACCCGAGGGTGCCCAGCCCGCGTCGGGATCACAGCCGATGAGCTCAAGCCGAGCACATCGCTTCGCCCAGAGGTGATCACCATGCCTTCCCTGCCAGGCCCAAGCCTGCTCATGCATGAAGCCACAGACACCCGATCCGATCCAGTCCGGATGCCAAGCCGATGATCACAGGCCGGTGCTGAGGCGCCCCCCATGGGGCGTTTTTCACTGGCCTGATCGCAGAGGCGATGGACATCATGATCCTCCATCGATCGCCGCTGCGCTGCTGCCCTGAGGCCCTGGTGCCCCTTGCCTCGGAGCACGCTGATCCGGTGGATTCAGGCGATGGGGATGCTGATCGACACCATCTGCAGGGGATGCTCGCCGCCATCCATCACCGTCGTGAGATAGTCGTGCGAATGACCGAAGACATCGGGGCTAGGTGAGCGGCCCCCACCAGAGGGGTGAGGTGCATTGGGTGGGCGAAGCCCCCGATCAGGGGGGGCACCGCCGGCTCCGATGAAACGCACGCTGGTAGCCCTCAGAATCGACACGGTTCTCCTGCCTTGAGCTAGTGGCGGAACTGCCATTCGCCGCCGCTGGACCTGGCGATGCAGTCAGCGGTTCTGTCGACCAGGCAGGGGCGCAGCAGACAGCCCGTCACCACCGAAACCGGAGCGCAGAGGCAGGAAAACAAAGCGTTTGCATGGCTGATCACGCCCTGGGGGCCAGGTCCTGCTGCAGGGAGCAGGGAGCAGGGAGCAGGGCTGCATAAGACAGGCGGAGCGATTGCGGGCAGTCTGGAGTTGGGCCATTCAGGCGGTGTCAAGCATCATCCGCCATTGGTCCTGCATTGCATCTTTGAACGGTTGATGGCGTAGGCTGTTGTTTGTCAACCGGGGTGGGGATGCAGGGCAATTGACACCACTCGATGGGACACCGCTGCCCTGATCCAGGATGCCCCCGCTGACCGCCGCGCTTGCGGCCACTGCCCTTACCCCGCTCCGGCGGCTTGAACCCTGCACGCATCGCTGGAGGGCGGTTTGTGGGAGTTTCGGGAGTTGCGGCCGATCCGTTCCTGCAGCTGAGACAGCTCAGTGGCCTGAACGGTGAGCTGCAGCTGCTCACTATCGTGCCGTTGGACCAGAATGAACAGTCTGGCCTCAGGTGGCTACAACAGCCAATCTGCGTCTGGAATCCCGACAGGAGGTGTTCTCATCCCAATCCGTCCATTCCTGAGATTCAAGCAGGAATCAAGCTGCCGTCAAGGGTTCAGCGGAGCTGAGGTTCGCAATGAGCCATAGCGCGCCCTGAACGCATACCGATGGCAAACGGACTGAGGAGGTGACTGGAGCCATCATCTGAAGGGCATCAGCTCGACGCATCGATCCTCACGGAACACATGGACGGCTGAGTTGCCAATTCAGTGATCAGGATTCATAATGGATGAATGAAGCTGCACAATCGGCTTCCTAGTAGTCAAACCCTGACTGCTGGTGTTCACCCTCTCCGGAGGGTGAAAGAACCTCCTGAGTAGCGCCGCTCGGGGGGGCAACTTCGCGCATGCCCTCGCAGGACCCACCCGCCACTCATGAGATACGACCCCTGGAGCCAGCATGAACAACGCTTCCCCCTGACCGCAGCGCACAAGCAGCTCGAGGCCCTACGCAGCCAATTCCTCGAGCGTTCAGCCCAATACATCGGCTTCCCCAACAGTCGGCTTCTCTCCTTTAGAGAACTCGGTGATTTTCTACGTTTTAATATCAATAACATCGGCGATCCCTACCACCCCAATGCTGGCATTAATACCTGCCACATTGAGCGCGATGTGCTTAGTTTCTGGGCTCAGCAGCTGCACCTCGATCCCGACAGCTTCTGGGGTTACATAACCAATGGCAGCACCGAGGCGATCATGTACGGCATCGTCCAGGGGCGCGATCGATACGACGAAGCCGTGCTGCTGTTCTCGGAGGAATCCCACTACTGCCTCCACAAGATCGCCCATCTGCTGCGTCTGCCCTACCGGGTGATTGCCAGTCACAGTGATGGCAGCCTCGACATGGAGTCGCTCATAGCCACTGTCAGGGCACTTCAAGGGCGACCCTTCATTCTGAACCTGACAGTGGGTACCACCTTCCATGGCGCCATCGAACCACCCCAGCAGGTGTTGGAGCTACTGGAACGGCTGCATTGCAGAGAGTTCCATCTGCATGTCGACGCGGCCCTCTACGGACCAATGCTCACCTGGAGCGAGCAATCACCGTTGTTCGATTTCCGGCTGCCGATCCACACGCTCTCCTTCTCGGGTCACAAGTTCCTGGGGACCCCGATTCCCTGCGGCGTTGTGCTCAGCCATCGCGATCCCATCAGCCCCTTTCAGGGCAGCGCCGAGTATGTGGGCTCGCTCGACACCACCCTGTCCTGCTCCCGGGATGGACTCTCAGCGCTGATGCTCTGGCTGGTGATTGAGAGACTGGGGGAGTTGGGACTGGCCGAGCTGGCCCAGGAATCCCTCCAGCTTGCGGAAGACTTCACCTCACGCATGGAGCACAGCGGCATCCCCGTGACCCGGCATGCCCATGGCTGCATCCTCGTCTTCCCGAAGCCGCAAGAGGAGTTGGCCAGGCGATGGCAGCTGGCCACCAGGGGAGATTTCGCTCACCTTGTCACCGTCCCTGGTGTAACACCCGAGATGCTGCACACTTTCTTGGACGAGTGGATCAGGAGCGAGCCCCGGAGTTCCGGGCCGCTCAGCCCGACCAAACCAGGGATAGACGACACCACTACCCTCAGGGGAATGCGATGACCAAGATTCAGCCCAAACGCAGCTTATTGGCAAACCCTGCTCTACAGGGAGTTCTGTTCACGCTGGCCTGGTTGTTGGTCACAAACGTGACCATTTACTTCATTTACATGCGTGCTGTCGAAGCTGTCAAGGATGAAATCCGCGAAGGCCTGCTGCGCAACGTTAGCGTCGCGGCCACCAGCATCGATGGCGATCAGCACCGCCGCTTCACCTCCAAATCCTACCGGCAGGACCCGGCCTATCTAGCCTTCATCGCCTACTTGGAGAGGCTGCGCAAAGCCTCCAAAGATGTGCGCTACCTTTACACCAACATCCTCAAGGATGGGAAGGTGTATTTCATCGCCAACGGCAGTCCTCAGAACGACAATGACAAAGACGGCAAACCCGATGAAGCCCCGGCCCTGATGGACCCCTATCCCGATGCAGGCAAGGCATTGCTCGACTCCCTGCATCATCAGCAACCCGCCGTCGATCGCGAGCCTTACACCGACGTCTGGGGAACCTTCTACAGCGCCTACGCCCCATTCAAAGACTCCCGCGGCCGCTTCATCGGCACCCTCGGCATGGATCTGGAGCTGCGGACCCTGGAGCAGCGCCTCAAGCCCATCGGTATTGCGGCCCAGCGAGCGGCCTTCACCTCAGGCATCCTGGCGATTCTGTTCGGTGCGGCCGTCTGGTTCTTCCGCAGCCGCAACGGCATCCTTGAGGCGATGCGTCGCATCGCCGAAAGCCGCCTGCATAAGGTCGAGGATCAACGCCGGCGGGAACGCACCGCGGCAGCGGCCCAACTCGAGGCCGTGGCGATCCGGATCGAAAGCCAGGCCGTCGCGCCGACTGG
Source organism: uncultured cyanobacterium (assembly GCA_903935205.1). Classification (GTDB taxonomy): domain Bacteria; phylum Cyanobacteriota; class Cyanobacteriia; order PCC-6307; family Cyanobiaceae; genus Cyanobium. Next base: position 59,466 of record CAIZQU010000114.1, read on the forward strand.
TGAAAGCGGCAGCGGAATGGATCACGGCGTCCCGTACGCCTCAGCGCTGAAACGCTATGCCCTGGCCAGGCAGGGGGTGCGCTCTGAGCATACCGAGAACTTTGATCCCGTCGCCCTGTTGCGCCGCACCCTGCCAGCGGACATCTCCATGCAGGTGGCACAGAATGTACCCTCGATGATCTGGGGCAATCCCGAGGAACTCAGAGAGATCCTGCACGCCCTTTGCTTCCACCCGTTCAGCAACACCGCTCTGGGATCGCTGAGACAGCTCGGTATCAATACCGCCCGCGAACAGCTCAACAATCTCGATCTGGAGATCTTCCTTCGCTTCGCCGACAAAGACAACGACCGTGACGTCGAAGTCCTGATTCAAGACCGCGATCACCCTGAGCATGTCTTCGATGAAGACTCGCTTGTGTTCGCCACCTGCTGTGAACAGGTGCGCTGCCTAGGGGGCAGCCTGGTGCATCGAAAGGATGGCGGACGGAGCGAGCTGGTAGTACTCACGCTGCCCTACGAAAAATTCCGCGAGATGTGAGCGATGAATCAGCCGAAACGGGCCACACGGGACAACCAAGCCCTGATCGCAGTGGGGGCGCTGATCCTCGCCACGGCCGTTGTGCAGGCGGCCGTGGGTTTCAACACCGTGCTGTTTCCGGTGCGGCTGCAGACCTACGGATTCAGCAAGGCACTGATCGGCCTTTGTCTGGCCTTCGAGATGGGCGCGGTGCTCTCGATCGTCACCTCGATCGATCAGATCCTCGCCCGGCTGGGGCTGGTGGGCACGATGGCCTTGGCCACCGGCCTTCGCCTGGGGATGCTGCTGTTGCTGTCCAACACCCGCAGCCTGCCGGTGTGGTGTCTGGGAATCTTCTGCTTCGGTGTTGGCACCTACCTCTGCCTCATATCGCTGCAGACCTGGGTCAATGCCATTCCACTCGGCAAGCTGCGCGGCCTTGTGAGCGGCTGTTACAGCTCAGCACTGTCGCTCGGAACCGCCAGCGGCCCGATCCTGTTCAACCAGTTGAACATCAGCGAAAACAGTCAGGCCTTTCAGGACAACATGCTGATCGTGCTGATGGCCCTACTGCTGGTCGTTCCCTTTCTCAACAGTGCTCCACGCATCTCCGGCCAGGGTCGGCTGCGGATCGTCTATGTAATCCGCATGGCCAAGGTGCCGATGCTTTCCTCCTTCGTCGGTGGCGTCACCTTCTTCGGACTGCCAGCCTTTCTGACTCTGTACGGGATGATGAATGGCCTGCCTCTGCAGAGCGCCTCGCTGCTGCTGACCGCCTTCATGCTCGGGTCGGTGACTCTGGGACTGGTAGTGTCAAGCCTCTCTGATCGGGTCAACCGCAACCTGCTCACCATCCTGTGCGTGCTGATCGGCGTGATCTGCTCGGTGTATCTGCCACTGGGGATCTACAACTACGGCATCGCCCTCAGCCTGCTGTTCGTCTGGGGTGGTGCAGCCGGAGGCATCTATGCCACAGGGCTGGCGACGGTGGCCGATCTGTTCCGGCAAGAGGATCAAGTGTCCGCCAACGTGGCCTATTCGATCCTTGACAACATCGGCGGCATCACCGGAGTGCTGCTGATTGGTTTCTTGATGGGTTCGGGGATCTCGGACGGCATCGTTTACGTGATTGTGCTTACCGCTCTTTGTTATTTCATCTATTGCTTATCACAACTTCTCCACAGTCCTGAACATGCCAACTGATCCTGTCAGCATCGCCATCCGCCCCGTCAACAACTGCCTGCCCACAACCCAGCGATGAGCCACCCCCATCCTCCACGACAACCAAAACGGCGGAATTCCCTTCAGAAGCCCTGGAACCTCTCGGCGATGCTGCTGGCCCTGCTGGCCGTCGTGATGCTGGTGACGGCCGTGGCCTCGGTGGACCAACCAGCCATCACGACCGGGGACTACCTGGAGCTGGCCCCTGGCAATGACGCCGGCATGCTTCGCAGGGAGCAGGGACTCCCCAACCTGCTGAAACGGGACCGTGGCGGCTACATAGCTTCCGCCCATGATGGCGAAAACACCAAGCCCGGCGAGGTGATGACCGTGAAGATCGGGATGTATGCGATGAATAACCACAACATTGATCTTCAGGTTCCTTCCTTCGAGGGCTCCGGCTACTGGTGGATGAAGTGGGACGACAAGCTACAGACCTATCTGAAAGAAAATAATCTGAAGATCTGGCGAGTCATGGTGCCGATCAATCTACTGAAGCTCACCCGATCCTCGGATTCAGTATTCGTACCCACTGGGAACAGTGAACCGCTACGCATGAAGGATGGCAGCTGGTACATCACCGGTTCCTACAGTGGCGTTTTCTTCGTGGATCGGATTGACTTCCGACGACACCCGTTCACATCCCTGAGCCTGCCAATCATGATTGAAGCAGACGATATCGCACTCAGCCATAATCGGCTGCACCTGCTTCCGGATATTAAGGGAAGCGGCATCGGCCAGTTCGTGCACGCAAACACCGCCTGGGTGAATCGCGGCTTGTCGCTGATCACCTATAAACATCACTACGACACCGATTTTGGATTCGGAGAACCGGCCTCTGACTTCAGCCAGCTCGTGTTTGCGGTGAAGTATGCCAGCAGCGCCTGGGCAGCTTTCTGGAAGGTGCTGGTGCCGCTGATTATTGTGGTCGCGATGATCGCCGTCATCACCAAGCTGGATACGGAGCATTTCAACACGCGACTGACGCTTCCTGTCTCGGTGCTACTCACACTGGTGTTCATGCAGCGGTCCAATGACGCCAGTCTTCCCAGACTGCCCTATCTCACCTTCTTAGATGAGGTCTATGTGGTGGCGTACATCCTGACACTGGTCTCATTCATCATCATGCTCTGGGCTTCCCGCCGATACTACATAGCCATCAACATCCAGGATCCCGACTTGCAAGCGATCGAGCTCGACAAGCTCACCAAGTGCGATGACTACTGGCCAACATTTACGATACTAACTGGCATCATCTCCTTGATAATAGCCTGGCTGACGGACTGATGAAGCCACAGCGAAGCCGCTGAACCGAACCCTTAGCCTGAGGCATCAATACGCCACAAGCACGGAACTCGAAGATCAGCATGATTCTAGAGGGCTGTGCTCACTGGGAGTGGCCACTGGAAACAACTCCAGGATGAATGAGAGTCCTCATCCGGCCAGACTTGGCCGCATCAAAGTCTGTCCTGATATCCCTTGGCGGGCTGAGGTGGTCTGTCTTTTCTGGCCGTATCCATTCGAGGGCTGAGATGATACCAAGCGCCCCCTGACCCTGCTAAGCTCTTGATGGCATCCCCAAATCCCATAGGCATCTCAGACTGAGACAGCATGCGCTGGACAACGCGCCGGCCGGGATTCCAGAAGCGGACTGGCTGGCGACGCCAAGTGTCATCCGATCCTTCATCCTGGCCCAGCAACAGGAGAATGAGCCGCTGAGTCTGTCAAGCGACAGCGAAAACTGGTCCGGCGCTTTGCATCAATACCTGTCACCTCCAATTGGGGTCGCGACAGGATTGGCATTCCCTCTGTCTCCGACTCCTCTCCTGTTGATCGCCGAGACCCCGGCAACCGCTCTGCTCTGGCTATGCGCCATTCCTTGACGCGCCGCTCCATCGCACGCAGCTGACCCTCGTGAGAAGTGCCGGGAGCAAGCCTGATCAGCCACCTGAGGATCTCGGCGGCGGTCAAGCCGGTCTCACTCTCAAGCCACTTCTCGATCTGCTCTCAGTGCTCCAGAAACAGCGTCCGCTGCCTCGATGTGTCACCCCGTTTCTGCCTGGGTTCCGGCAGTGGTTGGCTCTCCTGCCAAAACCGCAGCAGGTTCCTCAGAAACCGGCTGAGCGTGCGCTGCCCTTGTTGTCCTGCCTGGCTCGCTCCACGGGGTGGACCACTGTTCGTGTCACCAGAGGACCAAAAGCGGATGTCGCATGACACACCGATGTCTGGCGGGAGTGGACGGAGTGGCAGGAGCAGCCGCCGTGCCGGGAGCGCATCACCGCAAGGCGCCGGCGCGACATGGTGGAATCAGCGCGGTAGTGGATGGGAGCTCGCCTGATGGATCGCTTCACGGTGGAGGATCTGAGCCAAGCGGTGGGCGTGTCGCCGCGGCAATTGCAGGACAGCTTCGGGCAGGAGAGCGGTCGCTCGCCGAGGGCGGAGGCCAAGAGCCTCAGGCTGCAGCGCCTGAGGGTTCTGCTGCTCGACCCCAGCCAGGATCAGCGCCGCGTCACGGGACTGATGGCGGCAGCCGGCCTGATCGTCTCGGGGGGCAGCTCCGCTAATACCGCCAATGGTGGGGTGAAAGCCCGAGTCTTACGCGGCTGCGTCGCCAGGAACGCGACCGGCAATCCGCATGAAAACTGACCGCGTCTGGTTGATCGTGCACCTGCTGCTCGGGCTGGCGTGGATCGCAGGCCTGGCCAGCCAGGCACGGGGCGATTCCGGTATCGGGGCCACCGGACCACAGGTGTTCGTGATGCTGGTGGGTGCCGGCTGGCTGCCATCGCTGCCGCTGGCCTTCTGGCAGATGAGACACCGGCGCTGGCGCACGTTGCTGGCCAGCGATCTGCTGGCGGCAGGCCTGTTGGTGTTGCTGGCCATGACCCTTTACCTGCCTCTGTTCTTCTTCAACGTGGCCTGGTTCCTGCCCCTGGCGCTGCTGCCGCGGGGGGTGCTGAGCGAGCTGCTGGCGCGCTCCATCGCCGCCAGAGCGAACGACCGGCGTTAGGGCTGCCTGCCGTTCCGCCGGGCAGAGGTGGCCGCTTGATGTCGTCAGCCCAGAAACAGACCGTCATCGGCGCCCCATTGTCATGAATCCTGAGCAACTTGCGTTCTGATGACAGAAGATCCAAAGCGGTTCATCGGCCTCCCCTGGCGTCGGTCGGCAGGTTCAACCATGGCGGCAGCAGGGGTCTGGGGCACACATCTCCGCCCGCCGTCGGGCTGGAGGCCAGGGAAGGCGAAACGGCCTGGGTGAATGGCGTTGACACCTGGAATGGTGTGACGAAGGCTGTCGCAGGTATCCCTCGCTACCAGGACGCAAGCCTGGCCCCAGGGAAGACTGGGCTCTGCCATTGGGCTGGTCAGCCTTGTTCTCAATTCCTGCTCGATCCATGCGCCTGCTGTTTGGCCTAGCGGCCAGTTCCGCCCTGTTCTTCGCCACTGCTCCCCTGATCGGGATTCAACCCGCCAGCGCTGCACCGGTTCAGTGCCCGGACACCTGGACGGGCACGAAATGTGATTACTACCAAGACGGCTATAAGGCCGGCCGCAAGGATCGCAAAGCCGGCATGAGCATGGCCTACGCGCGCCACAACGATGCCTACGATTCCCGCAACGCTTCCTACTATCAAGAAGGCTACGAAACTGGTTGGCAGTCAGTCAAAGGTGACGATTCCCAGCAGTCTGCACAGCATTCCGGCATCCAGTGCCCCGACACCTGGACGGGAATGAAACTTGACTACTACAAAGACGGCTTCAAAGCAGGCCACAAGAATCGCAAGGCTGGACTGAGCATGGCCTACGAACGTCATGACGGTGCCTATGATTCCCGCAACGCTTCCTATTACCAAGAGGGCTACGAGGCTGGCTGGAGCAAATAAGAACCGGCCTTGATGGACGGCCAGGGTATGAGCATCCGGTCTCTACTCTGGCCTTACAATCCAATTCTGTTCACTATGCCCCTGCTTCTGGCGTCAGGCAACGAGCGGAATCGACAGGACTGTTCAGGTTGCTTATTCCGTTAGTCGGCTTACAGTGAGTCGGATGTTGAACTGTCGACGCATGAGAGTTCGCTGCGTCTGCTTCGATGGTGCGATCAGGTCCGACCAGCCCATCCGTCCAGCCGTCCAAGCCATGCGGAACTGATCCTGAACGGCATTTCGTGCCAGCTCGCTTGGCCCAGGGTGTGATGCTGCCTGAGTTTGCAGGGGGGAGATGCTGCCCATCCGATCGCCTGAATCCAATCCGATACCACAGGAGCAGAATTCACGCCATGGCTTACCAATCGGTCGCTCAGCACTTCGGTGATTTGATTGCCTGCGGCGATTATTCAGCAGCCTGGAGACTACTGGCGAAAGAGTTGCAGTCCATCACCACACCTGACGCCATCAAGACCTCCGTAGAGAGGATGATTGCCTATGCCTCCGGCCCGATTCTGCAAGCCAGAGTCATGGAGGATGGCACTGTTGAGAATTGGCCGAGCAAGCAGGCGACTGATCTTGCCGTTGTCTACGTCGCCTTGAATGGCGAGAGCTTCAGTGAAGCCGTTGTGCTGACATTGGCACAGTATGGTGAAGGTGCCTTGATTCGACAGCTTGAATGGGGAAGACCATGATTCGCGTTTCATTTGTGATGGCAGCATCGCTCCTGGCCCTGGGAGGCCAAGCGATCACGGCTCGGGTTCAGGCCCAGTCCGTCTCGGCGAATGCGCTGATCAATGCCAGAACGAACTGCCTTACGGCTGTTGCCAACACCGTGGGCAGGCCTCGTGAAAGCCTGACGGTGATCAAGCAGTCTAAAGATTCATCTGGAATCAGCATCGATGTGAAGGTACCCAATGCCACGGCGGCCTGGGGCTGCCTCACAAACCGTGAGGGAAAGGTGGAAGACGTACACTTCAAGGGTTCAGAAGGAGCCCTTTAATAGCAACGGACTAATACCAACCAGCCAAACGATCAGGCCAGGGCCTATGACGCCCTTAGATCTTAATAACACAGCCCATGCTTGGCTACCTTCTTAGTCTACATTCATTGGCTGCATTCGTGAGAGAAGCCGTGGCGGGATTGAGATCTGATCGGTTCCTTGTTGGCATCACGGCCTGTTGTCTGGCGGACATGCGGATCAGCCCCTTGAGCTTGGGCTGGAGCAGCGAGTTGGTGGCGACGATCATCGGCACGCCCTGATCATCGGTCTGTTGTTCGTTGGTGCCTCTGGCTTCGCTGGAGGTGGCATGCCAGGCACAGGCAGCCTTCCTGTCGCTGCTCCTCACCCTGTGATGCTGATGATCGCGCAACATGTCGCGATCTGAGCAACAAGCGTTTTCCTGATCAGGCAGCAAGCTCCGCAGGGTGCCATTGCGCCTCGATTGGGTCGCCGCAAAAGCCTTTGCCAGCCTTGGGACTGGGTGGTCCCGAGATCCGCTGCGGAGCTTTCTGCCTAATCAAGAGCGTTTTTGTGGCTACGGTTGAATCAGAGGTGAGGCCATGCGTTCCACCTCCGTTCATTCCATCGCCAAACCACCATGAGTCTCGAAGACAAGATCAAGGCCACCGCCAAGAATGCTGAAGGGCGGCTTGAAGCTGCCGCAGGTGAGATCACCGGAGACGAACAGATGAAGGCTGAGGGTGAAGCCAAGCAGGTTCAATCCCACCTCATGGATGCCGCCGGCGCTCTCAAGGACAAGGTTCAGCAAGCCGCTGCATCGGTGGGGGATGCCATCGAAGGTCTTACCAGCAAAGAAAGCTGATCATCCCAAGGGAGCCTGAACGTTCAGGCTCCCCTATGCCCTCACCCCTCGATCAGGACTCCGGATTGGGCAATAACCAGGATGATCCGGTGCCCCCCATCTGCACCTGACCTCGATCTCAGGGCATCAATCCAGTAGCCAGGTGCCGCTGAGAGCACGCTCACAACGGGATGATGTGATGCCATAGCCGCTGCCATGACCGACGCACTGATCACCGGGAGCCAACGGTCGCTGAACATGCGGCTATGGGCCCCATGAACAGAGCCTGATCTCGCCCTTCATCGAGATAGGATCAAAGCTTGCAACGTCCGTCGCCGCAGACGTCGGCTCCAGCTGAATGCAGCGCCAAAGCCAAGCAGGGCAAGGGGGCCAGGCGTCGGTGCCATGGATTGAACAGCACCTACATCACGCCGGCCCTTGGAGGTGCGTAAATGGCCGAACACGTCGGTGCTGATCACGCTGCCATCCATCGGATGGATGTGTTGGTTGAGGGAACCCGCATCGGGGATCACGCCAATGAGAGGGCACGAAGCGATGGGGTAGGCACCAGAAGAAAGAAAATAAAAGTTTGGCAGGAAGCTGCCCTTGAAATCAAGCTCATAGGCAGCCAACGCCGTCATCAGGTTGGGCTGGTTTAAAAGAAGCGCTGAATTGGCAGCCGTCTGATTGGTGACGGGCTCTACGTAGGAATACGGATCTGCCGAGAAGCCACCTGCACCCGGTGCACCCGTTGGTGGTTCACCGCTGTCTCGGCCTGGTTCCCCCCCTGCACCCACCTGCCAGCAGCGCCAAGATGGCCCCAGTGTGTTGCAGGCCGGCAAAGCTCAGGGCGGTGAGGGGGCCTGATGATGATGAGGCTCCTGATGGTCGATGGGTTGCAGCCCGGCAGCCCGAGCAGCCCGGCAGCCCAGTAGCCCGAGCAACCCGAGCAGCACGGCAACGGGAAGACCTGCCCGTTGGCCGCTGCGGGAGAACGCCTGGGTCTCCTGAGCATCCCCAGGCACGATGACCCAGCCCGGCATCGCCGCCGTCGCCGCCGGTACTCCTGGCCCCCCCAGCCGCCGACCTCCGTGGAGACCCGCTCGCGCCAGGAGCCCTGGGGCTCTTGTGCTGCATCGGGGTTTGCCGCTGCCCAATCCGTCCAGGCTGGAATCAGCCGCTCTTTCGATGTGCCGATGGCCCGGTTGCTGAAGCGTTGCGGCCTGGCGAGCCGACGTCGGTTGACAGCCTTCGTCCCAGCGGCCGTGGTCTTGCTGGTTCTGGCGAGGTCTGTTCAGGCGGGCCCCAGCGCCCCTGGGGCTGGGGCCGGCTCCGCGGCACCGTCCACCGCGATGCCCCCTGATGGTGACAGGTGCGGCATGCCGATGGGTCAGCGTTCCGCCGATGGCCATTTCATCGTGATGATGATTCCTCACCACGAGGGGGCCATCGCCATGGCGGAGCTGGCCCTGCAGCGCTCCAGTCGTCCGGAGATCCGGGCCCTGGCGGAGAGGATTCGCACCAGTCAGAGCCAGGAGAATGCTCAGATGCGCCGCTGGTATCGCCAGTGGTACGGCAGCGACGTGCCCACCTGGACCGTTCAGGGAATGGGCATGGGGGGTGGCAGAGAAATGAACATGGGAATGGCTATGGGTATGGGGATGGGTATGGGGATGCCGGGTTTCGGCACCAGCCTTGCTGCCCTGCGCACGGCCCCCGGCTTTGATCGGGCATTTCTCGAGCAGATGATTGCCCACCACCGCATGGGCGTGATGATGGCCTCCCATGCCCAGTGGGGCACGGTCCATCCCGAGCTGCGGGAGCTCGAGGCGGCGATGGTGCGTGTGCAGAGCGAGGAGATCGCCCAGATGGCTCGCTGGTATCAGCAGTGGTTCGGAAACACGAGCCGCTGAAGCCTCCGGGGGTGTGCCAAAGCGCTCCATTCAGGTGGCGATCGCCCAGCTCAGCGGTTGGCGCCAACCAGCTCGGGAGCGGCAGCAGCGGGCGTACGGCCCCCACAGGCCTCCCAGCTGTTGAGCAGGGCAAACAGCTCAGATTGCAGGTTCTGCATCGCTGTGATCCTGTCGCCAATCTCACCGGCCTTGCTGCGGATTCGCGCCTTCAGATCGGTGCAGGTGCAGACGCCAGAGCGCCGCGCCTCAAGGATCTGCCGCACATCCGGCAACGGGATCTCCATGGCCCGCAGGGTGCGGATCAGGGCCAGTTCCGAGAACACTCCGTCAGCGAAGAGCCTGTAGCCACCGTCGCTGCGGCTGATCGGCCGGATCAGCCCTTCATCGCAATAGAAGCGGATCGTCTTGACGGTGAGGCCGGAGCGGTTGGCGACCTCGCCGATCTTGAGGGTCTGGGCAAGCGCCACTTGACTCTCCACCTAGGGGAGAGTGCATCCTACGGTTGATCCGTTGGCTGCGTTCACTCGATGCGCCCTGCTCCCATCGTTCTGGTGCTGCTCGGCCAGCTGGTGGCCACAGTCCCGGTGCTGGCCCAGCTGGATCCCCACCACGGCCACCATCAGCACCACCAGATGGGGACTCCAGCCCCCGCATCATCCCCGGCCGCCGCACCCATCGATCACGGCGCCCACAGCCACGAAGTCGGTCCAGCCGGGAGCACCTACGACCTGCGCTGGCTCGACGCGATGGTGCAGCACCACACCGGCGCCCTGCGGATGAGTGCGTTCGTGTTCGACATCGGCCAGCCAGGTGTGGGTGCACTGGCCAAGACGATCTGGCGCGACCAGGCCCAGGAGATCAAGGCGATGGGGCAATGGCGCAAAGCCTGGTACCCCGAGGCGCCCGACTATCCCGTGAGCTTGAAGAGCGGTGGCGATCCCAACAGCATGGACAGCCTGGAAGCTATGGGCGCTGCTCATATCCAAGCGATGCAGATGATGGGTTCCAGGCCCACACGGCAGAACCGCGTCACCTGGTTTCTCGAGGGAATGATCACCCACCATGGCGGTGCGCTGATGATGGCCCACGACGCCCTCAGGAAAAGCGCCAACCCCACCATCCGCCGTCTTGCCCGCGACATCATCGCGGCCCAGCGCCGCGAAATCATCGAGCTGCGCCGCATGCTCCGCCATGACGGCCATAACAAACCCGAGTACTACCAATACGATGCGCTCTTCTCGTTCTGATCAACACATGGGCGTGGCTGCGCTGATGTTGTTCTTGGCGCTGATGCAACCCAACCAGGTTCTGGCCCACGCCAAAGGTCTTTACAAGACCCAGGCTGAGGCAGAGCAGCGTGCCAGGGAGCTGGGCTGCAAGGGAACCCACCAGAACAACGGGCTGTGGATGCCCTGCAGCGGTGAGGCGATGCTGCACAAGGAGCTGAGGCAGGAGTGAAGCCGATGCCACAAACCCTCAGGGCTCGTTTCCGCCAGACCCATCGCGTCGTGGTTCCCCTGGCCGCCGCACCGCTGCTGCTGACGGCCGCCAGTGGTTCCTTGTACAGCCTGCTGCTGGAGCGCGGCATCGATGCCTTCTGGCTGCTCAAGCTGCACACCGGCAGGTTCGGACCCATCAACCTGCAGCCCTATTACTCGCTGCTGCTCGGCGTGTTCACCCTGGTGGTGATCACCTCCGGGCTGGCCCTGCTGCTCAGCGGCGGCAGGGCCAGGATCTGAACACGGCTCAGGAGCCTACGAGCATCAGGGCTCCCATCAGGGTCATGGTCAGGTTCTCGGCGACACTCACCACGCCGAGGGGCGTACGCGAGTTGCCGCCCACACAGGCGCAGTTCAGCGCGAGCCGATCGATGAACACCGCCTTGCCCACCGACACCATCCCCATCGCCCCGAGCCAGACGGCCATGGTTCCCACCAGCTGGGCAGCCACGCTGGCCTGGGGTTTGAGCAACACCCCAAGCCCCACCAGCAGTTCGATGCCGGGATAGAGGTGTCCACAGGGACGCCAACGCTGGGTCAGCAGGTCGTACTTGCGGAAGCTGGCTGCAAAGGCCTCCACATCCATCAATTTGAGCATGGCCAGCAGACAGATAGCCATCCCCATGAAGCCGCAGACCCCAGCACTCAGCACCAGGGCCATCAGGCCAGCGGTGAGAAAGACAGCCACCACCGGAGTGTAGGAAATGGCCGCGGATTCCGGCCGCAGGCCAAGCCGGGTGGCCAGCTCGGTGTAACCGCCGATTCGTTCCTGTCCTGCGAACAACTGTGGTGTGGTGGCCACCCCATGGGCCGCCTTGAAAGCCTCTACCTCCTCGCGGCTGGTGAGGCGATGGTCCTCAAAGGGAATACGCCGCTCCTGCAGCAGGCGCAAGGCTCGCAGGCCCCAGGGGCAGGGGTGGTCCGGCAGATCCATCCGGTAGAGACGGACCGCATGCAGGGAGTTGAGCCGTAGATATCCCGACTGTCAACCAGAACTGAAAACAAGAGCGCTAATGATTAGTTGCAGCCTGACAAGAGATCTGCTGACAGGTTGCCTGCCAACACATGACCCCAAGGCAAATGATGTCCAGACAAATGGAATACTGACGCGCGGCCTGCCAACAAATTGTTGCTGACAGGCGCTGGCCAAGGTCAAGACCATGGGGCAATAGCCCAAGGCCAAGAAAGACCCAGCCCGAGAGAAATCACTGGGCTGGGCATTCAAATCTACGCACCACCCTGGCCAGGCAGGGAATCAGGCCAGACCCTTGATGCGCTGTCGCAGGCGACGGCTCAAGGAGAAAGCCATACCGGCACCGAGCAGGGGAAGGGGACCTGGCGCGGTGCTGGGACCGGGAACAGGAGGAATTGGAGGGTTAGGCGTGTTTTCAAGTATCTGGACGTTGTCTAGGAGCAGGAAGGGTGGCAAGCTGCTGGTGCCAGTAGCTGCCCTTCCCCAAGCCTCGAAAGACAGGGTTGCAGTCGCACTCGTCGGAGTGAAGGGTGAACTGGTATAGGTTTGCCAGGGAGTGAAGCCTTGATCAGCATTGGTCCAGAGAGGGGTGCTGTAATCAACGCCACCGAGATTGACTTTCCACTGTTGATTAGTAGCCCCACGCTCTCCAGATTCCTGGGCCCCAGCATACTGGAAACTCAGAACATACTGCTTCGTTGTATCGAATGTTGTGATATTTTGAGAGAGGATGGAAGCACCATAGTCTCCATCGATACCGATGAACTTGACCCCTGACCCCGAGCCTGTAAACCCGTTGCTTACAGGCGCAGGCTGATAATCAGGACCCCAGAGAAAAATATTGGTATTGCCGGGAGTGAACTTACTGGGAAAACCACCTCCCTGGTTGGGATAAGGGTTGGTGCCGACAGGGGCGAGCCGATTGTCGGCTTGGTCATTGATCACAAACGCAAAGCCATCCGATCCGTCAGATGAAACGGGAGTCTTGGTCCAGCTTGGCAGGTTCACAATATTGCCGATCTGGCCAATACCGCCAACACTGGTTGGGTAATTTGATGTGTTGATTGGACTCGAGATTTCAAAGTCACCATTCTGAACCAGGTTGGTAGCGGCCTGAGCGGAAGATCCTGCCGCCAAAGCCAGAACAGCAAGACCGGCAATGGAAGGCTTTCGCAGAGACAAGGAAAAGATGACAGGCATAACTTGTAGTGAAATGCAAGCTGAATTTACCGCAATGGGCTCAGAGCCAGCCGAATCATTTGCAAATCCGCACAACTTTGCAGATGACGCATAATAATGATGTACTCCAGCAGCGCAGTGGACGCCTGGGTATCTGCACCACACCACAACAATCCGCATGGAGCACTGCAACACGATCTCAGCTTCGTCGTCCCACCAGTCGTCATTCGTGGTAGTGCGGTTCCAAGAGGCTCGTGGAGCTTGAACGTCCCTTACCACAGCTCGCGCTCAATGAGAGCAAGATTCAATCACTGCAAAGCAAGGGCAACTGATGCTCCTGGCCACACACTGATCGTCCTGCGGACCCCATCGTGCAGGCCTGCGGGGCTGGCGAATCAGGACGATGATCGCCTCACCCATGGGTTGACCTGGCATGCCCGTCGGCACGTGGCGCAGGCGCTGCCTAGGACTGGCTGTGAAAGCCCACAATGACGAGTTGCATGCAGGCCGGCCACGCACCCGTCGAGAACGAAACGGTGAGGGAGATGAGGGAGGTGAGGGAGCGAGCCCTGCGAACCAAACGCACCGATGGCGGCAGCCGGAGGTCTAAGCGCACCCTGACGCCTACATCACCCGTCAACACCCATGGCCGTTGCCGTGTGTCAGTAACCGGGCCGGACAAGGAGCTGATCGCCACAGGCAAGGCCGGCGACGATCTGGAGGCGACGGTGCAATGGCCAGGCGACGAAGCTCTCAAATCAACAAAACGCCAGGACGGGAATGGCAGGCGAGAGAGCAACGTCCGTAGGTTCAGCATCTCCCCGACCATGACGATTGGTTCACCCTGGACCAACCTGAATCAGCAGCAGTGTCAAATCCGGGCAACTCAGCGTCCCAGAACGATGACCCAGCGTGGCCATCGCGGGGCGTGCGGCAGTACGCAGGAACTGCCAAGGATCGGGGCGGCATTGCAGGATCCACCTGCGCCGGTACCACTCCAGAGAAGGGCAGGAGCGCAGAGTGCGCAGCAGCGGGCTGTGGTCATCCAGCGGCGACGTTACCCCCAGACAGGGGCAGCAGGAGGATGACCAAGACATCGTCGAAGGGATCGATCCGGGTGAATCAGGACCGCCAGGCTGGAGCCAAGCATCCATCTGCAACTCAGTGCGATCGATTCGCGGAGGGCTAGGTATTGCAATGGCAACCGCGTCGCTCTCCATTTGCTGACTCAACCCATCGGAACAGATGGCCAGTCGTCGTCCGATGATCGACTGCCACGGACGGGACAGACAGCACCAAGTTGCGGACCAGAATCAGCCGGCTGTTGTGAGGTCATAGGACCCGCCAATGAAATGATCCGCCTCGTCCGATCGCAACGCAGCCGGAGAGATGAACAGGAGTTCGGAACCCTACGACTGTCAGGAGGCTCAGGAGCTGAGACCTGGATCAGCGACGCCGCAGAGGCTGGCAGGCCAGAGGACACACCAGAGCCCACAGAGGGGCTCAGGCTGCCCCTGGGTAGCGACGTCAGAAGCCAACCATAAGGTGTCAGTCAACACCGCTAGGAGCTAGTTCGAAACTGCGAGCGCTCAGTAGCTCGAAGTTACGCAATGAAGCAAGATGCAGGCAAATCAGCTCGTAGGTGCCGCTGCGAACCAGATCCACAATCGACTCAGAGGACAGGGTCTGCAGCCGTGCCGGCTCAACGGCAAAGAAACCATCGACAACCAACTTCTCACCACTGGGTGATGTGACCTCAGCCTGCTTCGACTCAAGCAGGTTGAGATCCTTGAGCTGCTTACAGATTGCCTGAGTTCGCTCAAATTCGGACTGATATTGGCTTAAGAACTGCAGAACGCCCTGAGTGTACTCGGTGGGAGTACCATCCTCAGAAATCAGGGCAGGCCCGTCGTCGGACTGGTTAAAGCCGGGAAAAGTCTCATCGATGCAGAGGTGGTATCTATCCCCCTCATCGGAAAGGGCCAGCACGAAGGGATAACGCCTGATGAACGCAGGTATGTATCGGCCCGTCCAATCCCCACTGGCGCCAACAAAAACATTCTCAGAATTACGCATACCCAACAGAAGAACAGGCAACACAGCATCAGCGTCACCCGCAAAAAGGATCGGGCAATCTGACAGAGCAGAAGAAAACTCCGTAGCCAGCAAAGGCACCGAGTTGACATTTTTAGCAAAGGAATAATCCAAGACCGCCCGCGCATGCCAGCCGGCGTGGCGCTCGGCAGTGATTGGCGAGACCTGGTTATAGAACAAAAGCTGAGTAGTCATCGGGGGCGTAGTTGGGTTCATTCGATGCTAGCGAAGAGAAGAAGAGAAATCAAGCGAGCATGAGGAAGGGATGATCGATGGCATAGCAGGTGAAGCAAGCCAAAAGGGAAAGACAGAAGACGGAAGACGGCCCAAGCTGATCCATCAGATTGAGCGCTGCACCTGCGAGCTGCGGGCCATGGTGTTCTGATCCGCATTCACAATCGAACGCTGGACAATTTGATCCATGTTGCCAACGGTAAGCAGGATGTCGGTGACCCGATCAGGCGTGATACCGATGCTCGTGAGGTTGTCAGTGACATTGAGCTGGAAAAGCTGATGCAGGGCAGCGGGGGCATTGGCGGCACGGGCCTCCTCCCACTTCTGAAGGACATTCTCCATGGTCACCCCAAGCTGGGCAGCTTGCTTGAGGATAGTGATCACGGAGTTAACGAGATCAAGGAATGTAGATTGGTGTTCATCAACGACGGCGGCAATCGGTTCGTAGCTGAACTGGCCCTGAAGCATGGTGGTCGGAATCGAATTCGATTCGCTAAGCAACTGCTGCTGGAAGCCAGCCAACAACGCCCCATCCCGGGCAATCGAGCCTACCATTCCACTGCGGAATGCGTTGTAGAGCTCAGTGGCGTCGGCGTAAGTGACGATACGGGCTGCCTCGCCGGTTTTGCTGAAGGCAAGCTTCAGGTTCTGGGAGGCCGTGGTTCCCTGGATCACTCCGATGGTGCTGCCATTGAGCTGGTCGATCCGCGAGAAACCGAGCGAGGAATGGCTCAAGACCCTCAGCCCCGTGGCGAGGTAGGAATCGGAGAAATCAACACCAAGGGAAGCATCACGCCAGAGGTTGGCTGTGCTGGCCCGCAGGGCGATATCCACCTCACCATTGGCCACGGCTGCAAAGGTGGAGGAGAAGGGCAGATTGTTGACGAAGGTGAGTCGGCTGGCATCGCCAAAGAGTGCGATCGCCAAGGCGCGGGCAAGGTCGGCATCCACTCCCTGGAGAGTGCCGCTGGCATCAGGGGCGGAAAAGCCGAGGTTGTCGGAGTTGCCCCCGGTGGCCACGGAGAGGGTGCCGCGCTGGCGGACCAGGGTCAGCAGGTCACCACGGTCGTCATTGGCGAGCAACGGAGCCGAGCTGCCCTGGCCGAGGAAAGGCAACGAGCGCAGTTGGCCGCTGTCGCTGGCCGTGTTCTGCTCGATGTTGCTGGCCATGGGGAAATGCCGCTGCCAGAGCTCGGCGGCATTGCCCAAGCGGGAGAGCACCTTCTGGGTGAAGCCACGGGCCAAGCCGAGGGCTTTGCCCAGGGAACCGGAGGCATTGCTGCTGGAGTCAAGCTCGAGGAAGACCCTGGTCTGGGTGGAGATGGCGTTGAGATCCGAGCCACCGCGTTCGGCCTGGGCCAGCAGGGCAGGCAGCTCCCTGGAGCTGAGGCCCAACTCGGTGGCAGCGGCTGGCGTCTGCACAATCCAATTCACCGCATCCTTCAAGGAGCTCTGATTTTCCGGCAACGCCACCGCCAGGGGCTGAATGGAGAAGGTTTCCTCCAGCAAAGCGGAGTCAGGGATCGTGGCCTGGTAGCCCATCAGCCGGGTGCGGTCGGAGGCGATGGCGGCGATGGCGCCGCTGCGGAGCGCCTCTGTGAGAGCGGTAGTGGTGGCGAACTCGGTGATTGAAGCCGTGATGCCGTGGGAGTGGAGGAAAGCGAGGGCGTTGTCCTTGGCGGTTGATCCGCTGACCACACCGATCGTCTGGCCTCTCAGCTCCGCAGCGGAAGTCAGCCCCCGCACCAGGAAGGACTGCATGTCCACAAGGTAGGGCTGGGAGAAGTCAATGCCGAGGTTGACATCGCGGCTGAGGGTGCTGGTGCTGCCCAGCAGACCCAGATCGGCATAGCCCTCCCGCACATCCTGGAGGCCGGCGAGCAGGGAGCTGTTGGGAAGGATCGCCAGGGCATCAGCGTTGCCGATCAGCTGTTCGCTGATGGCACGGGCCAGATCCACGTTGTAGCCGTACCACTGACCATCACTGCGCTGTTGGGACGTACCGAGCAAACCGGGGACCATTTCGGTCACGAGCAGGCCGCGCTCCACAATGGCGGCCAGGGCATCACCGGCTCCGCGATCGGAACGACGCAGGGCGGCATGGAGGGAATCGGTGGAGAAGGAACCAATCAACTCCAGCATGGGTTTGTTGTCGAGAAGCAGGGTCGCCTTGTTGAGTGTGACGGAAAAAGTGACGTCGACAGTGGAATCAAGATTGACAAGCGAAAGGATATCAGCTGCGGGATCAAAATGAATCAGGGAGGAGGAAGCCTGATCACCTCTCGGACGATAGAAGAAAACACGATCGACATCGGAATCTGTCCCAAGATCAATCGAGTTATCACTGGAACCAGTAAGAAGGTGAATGCGATCCTGACCAGCCCCAAGCGACACCGAATCAGCGTTGCCGTACAGAACCACCGTGTCAGCGGCGGATCCTGTTGTGATCAGGTTGCCACCGGTGCCGTTGGAGTGGATGAACTGGGCGGTATCTGCAGCGGTGAAGTTGACGCCACTACCGAGATAGGTGACACAATCCGAAAGGGCCGAGCCAAAAACGATGGAGCGAGTATCGGTGCTGACAGGTACGCGTCGACTGAGGCGCAGAACACCATCGTTGTAATCAAAGTCACTGCCTTCACCGGAAAGATCTTCGAAGCTGAAGACGCCATCACCAACCGGCTTGATATGCTGCTGGCCATCGATGTTGAAGGCGCCGATGAAATAAACATCACCGAGCTGGCTGAGCATCACCGGGGCGTAGAAGCCGCTGCCACCGGACACGGTCCAGGTGTGGGTCGAAGTGGTGTTGCCACCCTGGGAAACCAGGAAGCCAGCAGCGAGATTGTTGCGTATGGCCGACCGGAAAGACTCTGAATTGGCCACGGGGATCAAGGTGCCGCTGGCATCAAGAATCGAGGCAACGCCGGATCCAGCGGCATCAAGACGGAGGTCCAACTTGACGAAGCCGTAGGTGTTGGTGTTGCCGCAGCTACTCGCCAGGGAGATATCAAGTGTTTCACCATCATTAAGATAGAGGAGTTCTCCTAAGCCAGCCTTCTGGGCGATTGCCATTTCCGTAGAAGCTGCCGTCTGACCAGCGATGCTGGCACGCAGCAACAGATCAGGCATACCGTCAGCGAGCGTGCTGATAGCAAGGGTGATGCCATCGGCGGATTCGATGCTCTGGAAGCCAACACCGGCGAGAACTGGCCGGTTGCGGCGTGAGAGAGCAAAGCGCAATTCCTGGCCCGAAGCCAGAAGAACCTGGCTGCTGCCCTGGCTGAAGAGGCTACGGCCGAGATCATCGTCCACAGCGCCGATCGAACCAATCACAGCAGCCTGCAAGCTGGCTACGGTTCTCGATCCATCCGGGCTGAGGAAGGAACCGGATGCGTCAACGCGATAGAGCAACAGAGTGGTCTGGCTGTCAGCCAGGGACTCAGCGGTGAGAGTGTTGAGATCCACCAGCACCGGGGCCGAGGCTGGGCCGCGCAGCTGAAGACCGGAAGCGGAAAGGGGGGAAGAGCCACTGGACACACTGAGCTGGAGTCCATTCGTGCGTGCATCCCTGGCCAGAAGAACGGGGGCACTGCTGATCTGCGTACGCTCCTGAGCGACACCCGGGGAAGGGAGCAGGGTGAGGCTGTTGTTGCTGACAATCTGGTTGGCAGTGCTGACCAGGGGCGAAAGAGCGGGCTCCTGATCCTTGGTCTGGGGTGTATCGGTGAACGCGAGGTAGGGGGCGAGGTCGCTGATCAGGCCGTAGCTGCGGCCATTGTTGGCCACCAGAGCAATCGGTGCACCACGGTAGAGAAGCATGCCGCCGATGATGGCAAAATCGCTCGCTGTGGCCCCCGGGAAACGGGAGGAAAGCACAACCATCTGATCGCCTTCAAGCGGATTGAAATCGAGGAGGAGGTCCACTTCGCTCCCAGGGGCCCTGAGCAGGAAACGGTCGGCACCACTGTTGCCATAGAGGATGTTGCGGCCACTGCCGCCATCGAGAAGATCATTACCTGAGCCGCCGTCAAGTTTGTCATCGCCGCTATCACCGAAGAGGTGATCGTCGCCGGCATCTCCCCGGAGGATGTCCTTGCCGGAACCACCGCTCAAGGAGTCATGACCGATGCCTCCGGTCAGGGCGTCGGCCCCCTCATCGCCAAGAACATGGTCATCACCGCTACCGCCGTCGATCTGATCGTCACCCAAGCCGCCCGAAACCACATCGTTGCCACCCTCGCCGCTGATCTGATCCTGGCCGGCAGCCCCATTCAGGCTGTCTGCTCCCCAACCCCCAAGGATCAGGTCGGGTCCGTCAGCACCAGTGATCTCATCGGCATGGAGCGAAGCCTCTCCGAAGGGTTGAGGCAGGCCGGGGCCCTCGCTGAGCTGGTTTCCGTCAATCAGGTAAACGGCACTGGCAGCGTTGGGATCGATGTCGAAACCACTGTCGCTGTAGCGGAGATTCAGCGAGACCTGGGAGATCGAATCAAGCAGTTCTCCTGGCAGCTGGAGGGAAATGGTGGTGGAGCTTAAACCGGGTTCGATCAGAATTTCACCCACACCATTGGCCGATGAACCCGAGGACAACGGATTGGCACCTTGAACCAGGGTGCCCTCTGGCGCATTCAGGGAATAAATCAGACGCAATCCGTGGGCTGGTGCCACCGTGCCGAGCGAGATCAGGAAGTTGGCGCTGCCACCTGCCTGGAGACGGTCCTGCTGCAGCGGAGTCACCGAGACCAGGTGATCGGCCTGGAGGGCAGTGGTGTCAAGGGCGCCGCCGGCCAGCTGGGCGGATAAACGCTGCTGGAGTTGCTCGATACTGATCGATCCATCCAGCACCTGGGGCAAGAATTCAGTGAACACCGCCGTAAGCGTGGCCTTGAGGCTGTTGGAGGCGGGCAAGAGGGATCGCACCGCCACGCCCACAGCGCGGTACATGTCGTCGTAGGCCCGGAGTTTTCCGAATTCGGCGCTCACCGTGGCGAACACCTGGAGGATCCCATCGTGCTGAGCTGCCGTGAGGGCGGGAAGCAGCTCGGAAAGGATCTGAGACAACAAGGAAATTCGCTGGCTGGCCGGGGAGCCATCAGCCAGAAGGGCCGGGAAGTCAACCTTGGCCACCACGGCAGCGAGCTTCTGAAGGGAAGCCACGGGGCTGAGGCCTTCCCGTTCACCGAGGGTGGTGGCGAGCAGGAACAGGCCGGCGAGCTGGGCGTGGGCCAGCACCTGGCGGAACTGATTGACATCGCCCCTGGCAAGACCCTCGTAAGGGTCGTAGGCGGTGGAGTGATCGGCCACATCAACCACGGCTACTCCATAGAGGCGCTGGATGGCGGCGCTCTGGGCGGCCGGAACCCCGGCATCGGCCAGGAGGGCAGCCAGGGTGGTGACGGGCGTAAGCACACCGTTGCCAAAGTCTCCGATCAACACCGTGCCTGGGACCAGTTTGCCGGTGAGGGAATCCGTGCCACCGATGGAGATCAGGCGCAGATGCTCATCATCAAGACTGCCGTCGCCATTGCTGTCATGGCTGGAAAGAATCGAAGGAGAGATGGCGAGGGTGAAGCCACCGTATGCATCGGTGATTGCGGAAGGCTCATCGCTGTCCTGGACAAAGTTTCTATTCAGATCCAGCCACACGTCTGCATCCATCAGCGGTGAACTGGTGGAAGAGCCATTGGCGATCAAGTAGCCAGATCTCACCAGCTCGCGAACAAGATCATTGTCTTGAAGCGCAACGTAACCGGCGGGGATGGTTGGCGAGATGGTGCCCGTGGCCACCGAGCTACCGGCGTTCACCAGCACCTCACTCACGGAGTCGGCGATCGGCGGCGTAACCGTAGTCGAGTCGGGAGTCACCGTGATCCCGGCAGCAGCGGCCCGGAACACCGGATACACGGTAGAGAGCACCACCTGGGAGGCACTCACACCAGTGAGGAAGGTGGCATTGGCAAGATTGGCCGCAGTAATCTGGAAATCGTTAGAAGTGAAATTAATTGGGGCAGAGGAAACACCGGAGCCACTCGATGTCAAGGCTGTATAGGTATACTTCGCAACGCTCGAATCGTAATGGGTCTTAAGCGATGGGGTGGTAACATTATTACTTGTCGTGGACGAATAGCCATAGTAGCGGTTATCACTTCCCAGCATCAGCTGGGAATCTTTGAGATAGGGGTGCCGCCGGGCGACCAGGTCGTTGGAAGTGGCCTTACGAAGGAAGGTGAGCGTACTGAGGGGCTTGTTCCTCTGGCTGGCGAGGAAGGCGTCCGATCGCAGCCGCACACCGGACGAGCTTTCAAAGGTGAGATTGGCAGAATCGATCAAAGGCAGCTTGATCGCATCGGCCGAACTGAAACCGTTGTATTCGAGCCAGGTAGTACCGCCTGCCTGACTGGTCTTCAGGGTGAGATTATCCACATTCGCATCGATGTTCTTGGCTGAAAGCGTGATGGAATTGGCGGCCGTAAGGGTCACGGACGAGCTGGTGGCAAATTTAATGGCGTCCTGGGCGGTGAGGCTCAGCTTGGCGGCAGAGATCGCCGCAGGATTGGTGAGTTCAAGCGCACCCTCGCTGTTGCGGATCCTGATCTCATCCGGAGCGGAGAGGGTAGGCAGGGCAATCGATCCAGCCGTGGCAGCCGTGATCAGGATGTCGCTGCCAGCCGCCGTGGTGGTGGCGGTAGCCGACCTGAGCTGGGTGGTGGTCAGGTCAACACCATCGCGGGCCACGGCCGTCAGGGCACCGATCGAGCGGGATGGGCCGCTGCTGCCCACCACCTTGCCGGCGGAGGCCGTGAGGCTGAGGGAGCCTGCCATGGCCTGGCTCACGCTGCCCAGGTTGATGTCACCGGTCGTGGCCGTGAGGCTGACGTTGCCGTTGGTGCTCTTCAGGCTGGACACGGTGAGGGCACCGGGGCTGGTGTAAGCGAAACCGGCAGCGGTGTCGAGCGAAAGGCTGGTGGCGCCGGTGCCCGCCTGGGTCACGGAGATGGCGTTAGGGGAGGACAGGTTGAGGGTGGGGCTGTTCACCTTGAACTTGCCACCGGCCTGGCTGTCGAAGCGGAAGCTGGGGGCCACGAAGGTGGGCGAACCGGCGGAGCTGAAGTCGACACTGCTGGATCCGGTGAGCTTGAGCGTGAGAGCGCCGCTGCCGCTGTAGGTGGTGCTGCTGGAGACGGAGAGGGAAGCGGCGGTGAGATCCAGGGCTGCCGCGCTCACCGCCGCATTCAGGGCAACAGTGCCACCGGCCGTAATTACCAGGGGCAAGGTGCTGGCAAGGCTGTTGATCGTGAGGCTGCCGGGATCAGCGAAACGGATGTTATCGATGGCGTAGGACTCATTGGCAGTGGACTCATCAAGGGTGCTGCCGAAACCAAGCTTGAGCGTGCTGACACCGGCAGGCACATCCAGAACCACCCGGAAAGTCTGATCGTTGTAGCTACTACCGGCCCCAGTGCTTCCATAGAAGTTACTGGCGGTTGCGCTTGGGGTGATGGTGTAGCGATACCCACTGGTGCTACCCCTGATCGGCGTGCTTACATTTGAGCCGAAATTGAAAGATGAGGTGGCAACAACAACATCGTTGGCAAAGATGCTGAAAGCTTCTCCTTCCCAGGTATCGAGACGGTGAAGATCAAAACTGATCGTACCGCCATCGCCGCTGAGGTTGAACGTACGCCAGATATCCTGACCACTGGTTTTCGTACCATTGGCGAATACTCCCAGCACATTACCGATGGAGGCGTTATTGATGCTGATTGGCGAGGAGGCAACGGTGCTGGGTTGCCTCCAGCCGCCCAGGGGATCCTCGAACGCCTCATTGGCCAGTTGCTGACCAAGGTCGTTGGTGGCGAGGAAATTGTCGATGGCATAGGACTCATCATTCATGTCTTGGTTGAGGGTGTTGCCCAACCCCAACTTGAGACTACCGATACCCGCAGGCACCTTGATCGAAACGCGGAATCGTTGATCCGTAAAGGAACCACTGCCACCCAGATCTCCACTCTCCACTGGGCTGAACGACCAGCTGTAGCCATTGCTCACGCCGGTGATCGGACTGGTCACGGAAGTGTTGACGTTAAAACCGGTAGTAAGAATCGCGTTGTCATTGGCATAGACGACAAAGTTTTCGCCGTCCCAGCTATCAAGGCGATAGAGATCAAACTCGAATTTCCCACCGGCATTTTTGAAGTCAACGCTGGTCCATGCGTCCTGGCCTGATGTCTTGGTGCCATTGCCAAAGCGGCCCAGGGCTGTGGTGGCAGTGGTGCTGGCAAGCTTGAGGCCCACGAGGGGGGCCGTACTCAAGCTGCCGGCTGTGGTCCAGGCTGGCAGCGGGCTGGTGAAGTCCTGCGTGGTGATCGCATCGCCAGCCGTGAGATTCAAGGAGCTGGGGGCGCCCGTGCTGCTGCTGGCGATCGCAAGCCGCATTTGGGCATTGGCCTCCGGCTGGATCGCCCCCAGGGTGGCACCCGCTGCCAGGTTGAGGGAATTCGCTGTGAAGGAGCTGGTGGCAGAGGCTGGCAGCAGCAGGCTGGCGCCCCTGAGGGTGAGACTGCCGACAGGCGCAATGGCGCTCTGAACACTGAGGGCAGCGGTGCCGGCATCCAGGCTGAGGCTCTGGGGCTGGTTGTTGTTGCTGCCGACAATCAGCAGATCGTTGGCCACGGTGAGGCCGGCCCCCTGCAGACGCAGACTGTTGGCCACCAGGGTGGTCTTCACCGCGGATGTATCGCCATTGCCCAGGTTGAGGGCGCCCGCCGAGGTGATGGCAAGGGTGGCCGCATTGGCCGACCCGGTGGTGGGGGTGGTCGCAGCCGTGGCCTTGAGGTTGCCCGAAAGGCTGGTGGCGGCAGTTCCGGTGGTGGTGATGGTGACGCTGTTGGCCTTGATGCTGTCGAAGGGAACGGCGGAGGAGAGGCGGAAATCAGTGGTGTAACTGGTGGCAATGCCTGTTGTTATGGGCTGGGTGACATAGACGGGCTGGCTGACCATACGGGGCGCCAGACGGGAGACCGTGGAAACAATGGTGACATCTTCCTGATGGAAGAGAGGTTGCCATTCGTAGATAGGTGTAACAACAGACGTGGCTGCGTAATTGAAGTTCTTGCGCTTATCGGCAAGATCAAAAGCAACAGAAGTCCAATCATATTTGTAATCAAAGAAGGTTTCCTGCAACGACCTTGGTCCGCCCCATACAGGATTTGCCTGGGCAAGATACCAAGAGGCGCTATTGCCCATGTCATTAAAAGTACCCAGCCAATTGTAGAGGCCGAGATAATTTTCCTCATTGATCGCCGTGCTGCTGCCGCCACCGTCATTGGGCTCACCGGGCTGCCAGAGGCTGGCGTCTGAACTATTGCGTAGTTTGGGTACAACGACTTCGGCGATGCCGGGGAGACTAGAGGTGGGAGGCAGATCATTCCATTGGCCCCCATCGTAGAGCGCAGCATAGGGTTCACCTTTGTTCTGGGTTACCACAAAATTGTCGATGCCATAGGCTTCGTTATCATGGTTTTCATTGGTCTGACCATCAAAAAATAGCTTATAAGAAGAATAACCCTTGGGCAGAGTTGCCGTTACTCTAAAGGTTTGATCGTCGTAGCCGCTATTATTCCCAAGCCTACCATAAGAGACAGGAGTGAAGGCCAGCCTGAACCCGTCAAGGTTGTATAGATCGAAGCTAGACTCCTGGACATTGCCGGTAAAATACTTATTGCCTTCAGCAGCATAACCATAGCCAGCTCCATATGCCTCGAGCCTTAGAACAAATTTTTCATTATCCCAGCTATCCATTCGCAGGAAATCAAAAGCTATTGTTGTCGGGTACGTGGAATCAAGCGAGCCTCCTCCATTAGCCGTGTCAATCGTTAACTCCCAGCCAGCTTCCTTACCAAAACGACCAAGAAAAGTCCCATAGTTGGAGCCGCGTGCATTGTCGCGTCTATTGACCCCGGAGCCCGTAGCATTGGAATTAAAGTCATTGGAGAAGATCTGAACCGTTGAGGAAGAGTTATTCGGCTCACCCGCTCCCCAGTTGGCATAGCCAGGTACACCGCCATCGGTCCAAAGCCAGCTGGCTCCATAGGAGGCCTGAGAAGCACCAATCCAGTTGGCACCACTGAATTTCGAATCAAGCAGTTCATTCTCAGTGCCGTCCTCGATCTTCACAAGTCTGCCGTCGTAGCCGATGGCGATGTCCCGGGCCCCAGTCCAACTCGTGGTTGGTGTCGCAATATAAGCACTAGTATTGCCCCAATAATCTTGCATCGATTGGCCGTCGTAGTAGCGCCAGATATTGTCAGTTGTGGGTTGATAGCCATCCACGGCGAAGATGATCTGTCCGCCCCTAGCCTGGGCCCTTGTGGTGGCAGCTGCGATTTGCTCGGGAGAATTGAATCTCGCTAGACGAGAGAATCCTTGGAAACTTTGGCTCTGGCCTGCGCTATCTGTAGTCGAAACGGTAAGGCCTTCTGATTTTGTGTAGGCATCAGCAAAGCTTGTCGAACCACTGGAGGCCAGGAAAGCGGGCATCGAGGTAGGAGTTGTGCCCACGGTCTGCAAGCGACCAGCGCTGGAGACGAGGGTTCGGTTTGCCAGCGCTGCGGTGCTCCTGATGTAATCAAGATTGAGATTGTTGCTTACTGGTGCATAGAGTCCAGGATTTTGGCTGGCATTCAGCACAACGACATTATCAATCCCATAAGATTCATCGTCTGCTGGAGAAAGAAGATTGCTGCCAAAGCCCAACTTCAGAGAGGCAACACCAACTGGCACGGAAATAAAAACGTCAAATGCGCCATCCGGCCAACCTTGGGAATTGTGATTGGAATAGTCATTACGGGGAGAGATTGCCACTGTGTAGCCGGCAATCAAGCTTGTGGGCGTGAGCGCTGGCGTTGCGTCATAGGCAGCGTAATTCCAAGGACTGAATGGCTGATCAAACAACTTCTGGTCATTGATGTACACCTGGAAGTTTTCCGCATCCCAGCTGTCAAAGCGGAGCATGGTGAAACTGATCTGGCCGCCATCGCCGTTGAGGGAGAAGGTTTTCCATACATTCTGACCAGCGGTCTTGGCGCCATTGGAAAACGGCCCCATGAAGGAGCTGTAGAAGCTATTGGCCGTGACCAGTGCGCTTCCAGCAGGGGTGCTCCAACCGGTTGCCGTGCTGTCAAACGTTTCAAGATTCGGCCTTGGCGTATAACCCTGAATGAATGGTACGTTGCCTTTTTGGCTGCCAAAGGCCGCAGTGGAGCCTGAGGCAGGATAGGCAGCGGAGCTGAAACTGCTGTTATCCGCCCAATCGGGCGTACGCGACACCGATGGAATAATGGTGCGGGGAGTACCTGAGAGGTTAGCACGTAGGCCATTGATCTGATAACTACGACTACCATTGCTGTCATAGGAAACACGCCATTCACTACTGCCACTGTTGCTACCCGGTGTGGGCTCCACATCGGCAATCGTGGCCGTGATTGTGTTGGAGCCGGCTGCTGAATCCAGCGGATTGGAAGTGGTTTCGCTCAGGGTGACGGCGGTGAGGGCAGAGCGATTCTGGGTGTACAGCACCCTGGCCGTATCCGTGTAGGTACCCACCCACTCCCTGCTGGTGCCGTCAGCAGCGGCAGCGCCAAGCACACCGGCATTGCCTACCGTGGCACCACCCACGCTGCCCAGGCCAGCGCCACCAAGGAGAAGCGCGGCTGGCATGACCCCGCCGCCACCACTGAATGATTGGGTATAGTTAGCATAATTAAGGCGGGTTTCTAACGCAACTTGATCATTCGCATAAACCCTGAAAGCTTCGCCATCCCAGCTGTCAATACGATAGAGCTTGAAATTAATCGTGGCACCATTGCCATCGAGAGTAAACACTTTCCAAGCATCTTGACCAAGGGACTTAGTGCCATTTGCAAACATACCCAGGTATTGGCTGTAGGCAGAGCTAGTGGCAACCGTTGCCACGCCACTGGCAAAACTCCATCCCTGGGTGGCAGTGGCCTGGGCTCCTTCAAAGGTTTCGGAGTTGCTGATGCTGCCGCTACTGGAGGTGATCGTGAGGGCGTCGATGCCATAGGCTTCATCGCTCCTGTCTTGGTCCAGCCCACTGCCGAAGCCCAGCTTCAAGCTGGTAATGCCAACCGGAACCGTGATGCTGACATCAAGACTCTGATCAGCCCAATACGTTTGACCGGCACCATTCGCGAAATCATTGGGTGCCTTCGGCGCCACTGTCCAAGTGTAGTTATTATTAACAGCGCTTTCCGACTGACTGAGCAAGGAAGTGGCGCTCGTTGGATTGCCAATCTTGCCGTCGCCATCAATATCAATACGGAAGTCTGCTTCAAGGCTGTAGCAGCCTGCGGAACCGTCGGCATAGCCTAGGACTCCATTGGTTTTATTCCAGGTTGAATCGAGTTCCCAATAGCCGCTAGTACGGCTAGGACGATCATAGAATAAGACCCGATTAACATTATTCACCCTTGCAGCTGCCAAGGGCTCCCAGCCACCATAGCGACCAGAATAAACCTGGGTACCTGCTTCCTTAATTAGTTGATTGACTCCATTCTCATTTACAGAGAAGTAGATATTGCCATCACTACCTTTTGTGCGTTGCATTGAGACCGCACGATTTTCCGCAAAGGGATACCAGGCAACCAGGCCGTTGTCGTTACCACTGGGGGTCAGCGACATGTCGGCGCGAACTTCGCCGGCGCTGCGGGCATCATTCCATATCTTGAGGTCGCGGATGCCACCATTAAAGTAACTATCTCCGGCCCAGTTACTACGGCCAACCCAGGTGTTGGTACGCACCATTTCAGTTGGGAGAAGCGAAGTGGTTCCTGTTTTCTTGAGCACACCATCAAAATAAAGATTGACGGTTTTATCCGGGTTCAGAACGGCCGCAAGATGCACCCAACGGTTCGTGGGGATCACATCATCCGTAACAACTGATCCATTGCTGGTACCGCCGTTATAGGTTTCAAAGATCAGACGACCTGTAGATCCATAAGTGGCCAATACAATGTTGTCATTTGCGGCACCGTTACCAATATCCAAAATGCGCGACCAGCTCTGTACCTGGTTGACGTAAACCCAGGCTTCAATACTCATCGAACCACCCAGGTTTATATCCGGGAGATCGGCATAATCGTTGCCACCATCCAGCCAAAGGGCCTTCGTGGCAGTGGCGGCGGCCGAGGTGGTGCTGTACACAGCCGAAGCATTCACCACCGAGAGGGCATCAATGCCAAAGGCCTCATCGCTACTGGGGCTATCCAGGTTGCTGCCGAAGCCAAGCTTCAGGGTTTTGACCCCAGTGGGTACCGTGATCACAACTTGGAAGGTCTGATCATTCCAAGCGCCTGAGCCGTAATGGGCACCAAAGTCGTTCTTGGGAGTGATCGTCCAGCTATATCCATTCGCGCTGTCTGAGGCGCTGGTACTGATGGCTGTATGACCAAAAGCTCGGGAGAGAATCTCCGTATCATTCGAATAGACCTTAAACAATTCATTATCCCAGCTATCAATACGATAGAAATCAAAGCTGACCGTACCACCGTTGCCATCCAGGGTGAAGGTCTTCCAGGCATCCTGGCCCGCTGTCTCAGCGCCGTTGGCAAAAGTTCCAAGGAATTGGGAGAAGTAGTTGATACTCGCGCTAGGATCGCCAGCGCCCACTGCACCACTACGGCTGACACCAGCAGCTGGCAAACTGACTGAATTAGCAAAATCACTATAATCAATCAGCGAACCACTGGCCTCGTCGAGTGGATAGTAACCAACCAGATTTGCAGAATATCTAGGGATGGCATAGGTACTGTAGGCAGCAATATCACTGGAGCTGCGCATGGAATTCCAGATCCGCACCTCATCGATCATCCCGTTGAAGTCCTGGTTAGGCGTATTGCTGGCACCACCTATTGTTGCATTGGAAGAATTAGAGGCAATGCGATAGGTAAATGGGGAGCCCACTGCACGACCGTCAACATATATTTGAGATCCGTTCGCAACATTTGCAGCGAAGGACATGGCCACGTGATGCCATTTATTGTCATTCAGGTAAACGCCAGTATTGATTACGCCATCCACCCAGCTGAAGGCAACCAGTTGATTATCGCGCAGGAACAGGGCGTAGGCATTGGCTTTTGTAACAATACCTCGAAAATCACTGCCGGCATTGGATGTTTTAATCCAAGCCTCGATGGTACCTGTGCTGATTTGCAATTTAGATGCGTTACCCAAATCCAGCCTATTCGTGCCATTAAACACAAGGGCATTGCTGCTGGCAAACGGTGAACTCGGCGTACCACCACTCGCCAAGGATGCAGACCCTGAAGCAAAGGTCCAGCCTTGGGTGGCGGCAGCCGTAGTGCCTTCGAAGGTTTCGTTGCTCACCACTTTAGCGAGCGCATCGGTGGTGCCTTCAATCGCCATGCCGGCAAGGTTGCCGCTGGTGGGCAACCAGATCTTGTTGGCGCTGGAGCTCCAGGGATTGGCAATGGAGGAGGGAGTTAACGTACCATTGCGACTTTCATTACGGACGGTATTGGTGATGTTCGTGGCATAGAGAGGCTTATAGCCCAGATAATCAAGCACCACTTTGCGCTGGGCTTCGCTGTAACCATCCCAGCGGCCCGCCTGCTCGCCACTGGTAGCCGGCAAGGGAACGGTATTTTGGAGACTATCAACCCAATTAGCCGCAGGGATGGAGGCAACAGTGAAATCAACGCCGGGCACAAAATATTCCCTGATCTCGCCGGTAGCCGGGCGATAAAAGGCATCCTGATTCAGGGAAAGATCATAGGTGATCCATTGGTTGCCCACCTGGATTTGCTGGGTCCCGATCTGGGTAAGTTGGGTGGTGCTAGTTTCAACCTGGGTGCTCACGCTATCCAGTCCCACCAGGGAATCAGTGGTGGTGCCGACCGCACTCGAAAGATCAACGACGCTGCCATTACGCAGCAGTTTGAAACGGTTGGCATCCCAAACCTGAACCGTATAGCCTGTAGCAAGGGCAGGATCGGTAGTATTGGTATTAAGTAATCCAGCTCGACCACTGGTATTGTTTGTACCTCCATTTTGAAGGTAAAGAACCGTTCCGTCCGTCAGGCCATGGGGCAGGGGACTGCCATCGGCTCCCTGGTAGCTCAGGAGATCGGAATTGGCATCGATCACGAGCTTCACATCGCCATTGAAGGCGAAAGTGAGCTGGGCCACACTGGAGCCCGTGGCCACGCTCCTGTTCACGGTGACAGCGTTAGCCGAGGAAGGCACAGAGGTGAGCTCCCAGCCGGGCCGGGTGGGATCGGCATCGAGATTGAAGCTGGCGGCACTGAGGGCCAGATCACCGGCGGCCTCTACGCTGCCCGCCTTACTTACAGTCAGCGCGCCGGTGGTGGTAAGGCTGAGATTGGCGGAGCTGGTGAGCTCGCCGGTGATCGTCACCGGGCCGAAGAAGGAGAGCGTGGGGGTGGCGCCGGAGGAGGTGGGCTTGAGGTCCAGGAAACCTTTGAGGTTGAGGCTGCCCGCACTGGGCAGGCTGAGACTGCCGGTGGTGAGGATGGCGCGGCGCAGATCGGTGCGGGTGCGATCGATCAGCAGCGTCTTGCTGGCGGTGGTGGAGAGGCTGGCTGAACCGGTGGACAGCCAGGCTTCCTCCAACACGCTGAGGTCACCCGTGGAGGCCGTGGCTGTGAGGGTCTGGGTCTGGATGTTGCCGCTGATGGCCAGCGAACCGGCGCTGAGGCCCACGGACGAACTGCCGAGATCCACCTGGGGGGAGAAGGTGGCCAGGGTGCCTGACGTCAGCGAAGCCGCCAGACTGAGGGCGAGCACAGTACCGGCCTGGGCCTCGGCGACGGTGCCCGCCAACTTGAAGGTATTGGCGCCGGTGCTGATCACGTAGTACAGACCGCCATCCACCAGGGGCAACAGGGCCCCCTCCTGGACGCCGTAGAAGCGCACGGCGGTGCCGGTGCTGAGGCCGTGGCCACTGATCGTGAACTCGTCGCTTGAATCAGAGAAGGCGGAAACCGTGGCGGTGAGGGTGGTCACCACCGGGGTGCCGGCCGGGAAGACCGATCCCGCCAAGGTGATCGAGCCGCTGCTGGCGGTAGCCGTAAGACTGCCGGCCCGGATGGCGCCGCCACTGCTGAGGTTGGCCGGCAGAGCTTGATAAACAGGCTTTTCACCGCTGGTGAGCAGGGTGCCCGCAGTGTTCACGAAGGCCCCCGCGCTGTTGACGCGGTAGCCGAGCTTGTCGACCAGTACACCCGCGCTGGTGGTGTAGATCTCCTCGTCGGTGCTGATGCTGCCGGCGCTGGCCGTGAGGCTGACAGCCCCAGTGGTGGTGATCGGAGCGCGGGAGAAGATGCTGCGGCCGGCCGAGAGGGTGATCCCCGCAGCGAGAGCGGTGTTGCCGAGGGCCGTGGCCTGGGTGAGATCCGAGCTGGTTCCAGCGGCCGAGAAGGTCTGGGCACCCTTCAGGCCCGTGAGCCGGGCCGTGTTGGCCAGGCTGAGGGAACCGGCCGTGGCCGCAATGGTGGTGCTGTTGCTGTTGGTGGTGGTCAGCCCACCGGCGATCGACACACTGCCGCCGCTGATGCTGAAACTGCCGCTGCCCGTTGCGCCCGTGGTGATGAGATCGGCGCCGGAGCCGATGCTGATGGCCCCGCTGGTGTTCAGGCTGAGCGAGGGAACCCGCAGCGCCAGTTGGTTGCTGTTCTGACCAATCGTGATTGCCCCCGTCGCCGCCAGGTTGAGGGAGGCGTTGGTGGCGTAGGTGGGGATGGCGTTGCTGTTGTTGCTGCCGCTCAGGGTGAGGGCGCCGGCGGTGGACCTGTAGGTGAGGCTGCTGAGGTTGGGGGCACCAGAAACATCGGCCAGGGATGTGAGGGTGAGATCCCCGGCTTGTCTGATCTGGAAGCTGGTGGTGCGGCCCAACAGGTTGAAATTGGCCAGCAGGTTGTTGACTGCGCCATTACCGCCATCGGGGGTGAGAGTAACAACTGGACTATCAACCGGAGCATTGAGGGTCAAGCTGCTGCTGGAGCTGGACGGCCGCAGGTTCCAGCTGACGCTGCTGTTGGCATCGCCATGGGTGCTGCGCACACCGCCGTCCCATCGCAGGGTTGAGAATTTCTGGGTATCTGAGCCAAGGTTCAAGATGCTTTCCCTGGCACGACTCAGGAAGGTGGCGGGGGTGACGGCCTTCAGGGCAGTGGAGGAGGTGAAGCTGCCGAGCTGGGCAAGACCGCTGGAGGTGTTGCTGTTCAGGGCCAGGCCAAGATTCGCATTCAGGCGGGTGGAACCCGCTGGGGGCTTCAAGGTGAGCCGCACGTTGGCTCCGCGCAGATCAAGCACCGGAATCTCGCCATTGGCGGCCACTAAGCCGGCGGCGGTCGCTGCGGTGCTGATGGCGGTGTTGATGGCCGCGATCAGGGCCGTGAGGCTGGTGAACTGCTGGGCGGCGATGCTGGCGGTGAAGGTTTTGGTTTCCACGCCCGTGCCGTCGCCGCTCGCCTGACGGGTCACCGCCAGGTTGAGACTGAGGCCCGAGCTCAATCTGCCGCTGAGCAAATCCTGAGGAGCCGAAGTAAGCGCTTCAATCGCAAGGCCTGCGGTATCGCCAGGGAGCCGGATGGTGGTGGCCCGGAGGTCAACCGTGGCCGTGGTGCTGGCGCCATCGCTGCTGCCCAGCAGGATCTGGGAGAGGGGAGAGAGGCGAATGGTGTTATTGGCAGCCGTGGCGGAATTGGCCGTGATCGTGAGGGCATCGCGAGCGATCAGGTCGTGGAGGATCCTCGGCGATTGGCGCGCACTGATCACTACTGTGGGCGCCGCCATCCAGGCACCCGCCACCACCAGATCGGCTTGGGTGCTGCCACTGCCGGAGGTGCTGCCCCCCAGCACCAGAGCATCGACGGCATCACGGCTTGCCGTGAGGCTGAGGCTGGCGGTGGACGCGGCATCAAGAACGATATGGGCCGCCTGCAGGGTGGAGCCCTGCACGCTCGTGCTAGCAGTGCCTTCGCTGTCCACCTGGCCCGAGGTGGCCGGCGTGGTGCTGCTGGGGGTGAGGGCCGTCAACGCCGTGTTGACCGTGCCTCCGGCCACCAGCAGGCCGGAGGAGAAAAGGCCCTGACCGGTGTCGGTGCCGGTGGCGCTGATCGAAAGGTTGCCACGGCTGATCACACCGCCGGAAGCCGTGATGGTGACGGTGGGGGCGCTGATGGTGGTGGCGCCGGCCACGGCGGTGGCACCAGCGAGGGTGACGGCACCGGAGCTGTTGAGGGAGAAGCTGGCGGGGGTGGCTCTTGCCGCCAGCCAGTTTGGACCGGTGTTGGAGGCCTCAGCCCCTGCCAGGATCGAACCATAAAGGGAAGCCCCCGTATTGCCGTTCACCGTGAGGGAGCCCCCGGTGGTGGCCGTGGTCTTGACCGTGGAGGGCACCGTGGTGCGCACCGTGCCAGCCGAGGCCGAAAGCGAAAGATTGGTCAACGCCGTGAGGTTGCCCAACACCAAAAGGCCATCGTTGCTGCTTGTGGAGAGGCTGAGGGCACCCGCAGAGGTGGTGATGCTGCCCAGCAGGGCAAGGGTGCGGCTGTTGGAGAGGGTGAGGCCGCTGGTATTGGTGCTGGTGAGGGTGCCGCCGAGGATCACGTTGGTGGTGATTTCACCGTTGGTTGTGCTGCCATCAAGGCTGGAGGCCGCCACACCGGTAGAGGTCAACGCGGCAATCTGGGCTGCCGTGAGATAGGTGGCGAGGTTGAGATTGGCCGTACTTGTGGGCACCAGGGAAAGGGTGCCGGCCGTGGTGACCACACCCTGGAGCACGAGGGTGCTGGCGGTGAGGGTGGCGGTGCCGCTGCTTTGGAGGTTGAGCTGGGAGCCACTGGCGGCCTCCACCTTGCCGCTGGTGCTGTTGGCATTGAGGGCCAGGGTGCCGCTGCCGGCGGTGGTGATCGTGCCGGAGGCAGTGATGCCAAGATCACTGAAACCCCTGAGGCTAAGGTTGCCAGCGGTGGCCGCAACGGCACCGTTGATGGACAGGGCACCGCTGCTGGTGGTGATGCTGGAGCTGCCGCCGGTCATCAGGCCCGCATAGGTGCGGGTGCCGGTGCGATCGCTCACCGAATCGATGATCAGACCGGCATTGTTGGTGAGGTAAACCCCGCTGGACCCCACCGAACCGGCCAGGGAGTTGATCGAGGTGAGGAGTGGGGCGAGACTGGTGCCGCTGCCGGCGAGGCCATCCAGCACAAGGGTGCCAGCGCGAACCACGGGGTTGTTGCCGGTACCGGAGGCGAAACCATCGCCACTGAGCCAGATGCTGCCCGCAGGGGTGGTGGAGTTGGCGCTCGTGTTGATGCTGAGCGAACTGAGCAGCACGGGGGTGGTGCCCTTGGCCGCAAACGCCATCAAGCCGTTGTTGCCGGCGTTGCTGGTGGCGGTGAGGGTGGTCTGCTGGGTGGAACTGCCAGCGCCGATCACCAGGGGCGACACCACCGTGCCGAAGCTGGTGGCCGCAAGGGTGAGCGTGGGGGCCTGAAGGTTCACACTGGCCTGGCCGATCGGGCTGGCATTGCGGCCGGCATCGCGCAGGGCACGGGTGGTGCTGATGTCCAAGGTGCCAGCGGTGACCAGGGAGCCAAGGGCCAGGTCCGAGGCACTGGAGAGGTAGGCCGAGCCGCCGCCATCGGTGCTGGCGAAGAGGCTGGCCACCTCATTGGTGGTGACCTTGAAGCGGCTGGTGGAGCTGCCGATGCTGCCGCTGGTGCTGCGCAACTCAATCGGACCACGATTGTTGGTCACACCGCTGCCTGTGGCGTCCTGGGCCAGGGAGGGGGCAAGGAGGTTGAGCACGCCGTAGGCGGAGATCGTCTTCACCGTGAGCGTGCTGGCGGAGGAGAGGCGAACGCCGCCGGTCGCCGTGGCGGAAACCGAGCCGCTGGCCGCAATGCTGAGCGGAGTATTCAGCCGCAGGGTTACACCTGTCAGCATGAAAGGATCGGTGAGCAGAGTTCCCGCGGTGAGCGTGAGGGGGTGGTTGGTTGTGGTGGCAGTGGCGTTCTGGGAACCAATGCTGAGGGCCGTCCAGCGGTTGGTATTGCCGTAATCCTCCTGGAGAAGCTCACGGCGAGCAGAGGTTCCAGTGTACTGGTAATAACCGAAGAAAGCCGGAGTGCGCACCAGCACAACATTGCCATTCACGAGGGAGGCCCGGGTATCCAGCACCAGGGACTGATCGCCAACCGCCAGGGAAACGGAACTGGCGGTGGTGTTATACTTAGCGGTTCCGGAACTGACAAGTTGCCAAAGATTTAAGCCAGTGGATGAATCCCTTTCAGCAAAGTCAGCGTTAGCTAAATTGTAGTTTGTCAGGGCCGTAGCGCCAACATATTTGTAAAGGGAGCCATTGCCCGCGGTATAATTCGGGGCATAGGTCCTGAAGAGGCTACTATTGGTTAGATCAAGGTTTTCCGTAGCACTGCTGGTAGTCTTAGGCAATGCTCCAATGTACTCATGAACCCTGTAGCTGCGACCCGTTACATCAGAGGTGGCGGCAGAACTGAGCAGCTGGGCATTGGCAGAGGAAAGTTGCTCGTAGTCACCATTGGGAATGTCGATCTGGATCTGATCGGAGCTACGACCGATCGCACCGCTGGCCACCGTGAGAGTGAGATTGCCACTGCTGATCGCGGCATTGCCGCTACCGCCGCCCCCGCCAGAGCTGGGATTCAGGCCTCTCTGATCGGCCTGCTTGGGGAACAGGGAGCGATACAGCTCGGAAGAAAGAGGATAGTAATACATATTGCTACCAACAACGCGTTGGTCAAGAGCGGCCTGCCGATCCGCAGCAGAGCGGCTGTACACGAGCGATGGATCTGGGGCAGCATTACGATATTGGTTATGGATGGCAGCAAGCTGGGTTTGATAGGAGGAAACAGCCGAGTCACTGAAGCCTTTGCTAACCTTAAGATTGCTAATCTCAGCTGGCGTAAATGTGAATGATGCTTCCGTATGCCTGGCCGTTGCAGGAGCTGTCCAGGTGGTCGTCAAAGGACCCGCAGCACCAAGCCGACTGACCCCGGTAGGCAGGGTGAGGCGATTGGCATTACCGCTGTAGTCAATCAGGGATCCATTATCCTCATCGATCGGGAAGTAGCCGGCCAAGTTGGCCGCATCTTTAGCAATGGGGGAATTACTGAAAGTTAAAATATCCGCATCACTGCGCACAACATTCCAGATACGGACCTCATCGATGGAGCCATTGAAAACGGAACTAGAAAAATCACCGCCAATCAACATATTATTCGAGGTTAAGTTATTAACTGTATAGGTGAAGGTGGTCGAAGTCGTTCCATTGACTGCGACAGGCTTACCATCCACATAAAGCTTGGAACCATTGGCAACGCCAGACCGGAAGCTGAAGGCAACGTGATGCCAGCGGTTGTCGTTAAGCGCAACTGAAGTAGAGGTGGAAGCACCGGTCTTCCAGTCATAAACCCAGAGCTTATTGCCGCTGAGATACATGCCGTAGGCATTCGGCTTGGTTAGAATGGCTCGATTACCACTGCCGGCATCCCCAGTCTTGATCCAAGCCTCGATCGTCCCGGTAGAGATGCCGTACTGAGGCGCATTGCCCACATTGACAAAAGCAGTGCCATTGAAGACCAGTGCATTGTTATTGGAGAAATCCTGCTTACTCCAACCACGGTAGGTGGTCCAGTAGTCGTTGTAATTGAAACTATCCTGTCTGGCTATTTCAGCTGTGGCAGCCGTGGTGGCAGCGGCACCGGTGATTTTGAAGGTGGCGTCCTGCTCCGCGAGCACGGTGCTGTTCACGGGGTTGATGGCGGCGCCGGTGGCATTGAGCAGATCGCCGTTCGTCACCGTCAGGTTGAGGTCGCCTGGAACCGTGAGGGCGGAAGTGGCCGTAAAGGCCGAGGGCAAAATCAGGCGCAGGTGGCCGCTTGTTTCCTGCAGGGATGCACTGCTAGCGGCGCCCGCAAGCTTCAGCGCCAGGCCGCCTGAGTTGGGAATGCCATTGATGCTGGTGTTGAGCCGGAGGGGGGTGGCGGCGTTGGCCACATTGCCGCTGCCAACCTGAATTTCCATGCGCTCGGCCTTGAAGAACTCGGCCGTTGCCGTGCTGCCACTGCTGGCCTGGCCGCTGCTATCCAGACCACCACTGAGCAGGAGGGTAAGGGTTTTGCCTGCGGTGAGGGCAAGGCCGGTTGTGGCATCGGCGCGCGGCTTCAGGACCGCACTGGATCCACCATTGCTGATCGTTTGGATATTGAGATTGCCGCCAGCACTGGCTTTCACATTGATGGCATCACTACCGGTGCTGCTCCCACCCACCTGAAGATCCAAATCCCCGGCGGCGCTGAGGTTGATCGGCACGGTGGCATCCTTCACGAGCAAGCTCTTGATCGCGATGGCCTTGCCATTGGTGGCGCTCACATCCACCGCCGTTGTATTTTTGATGCCTTTCAATATCGAGACATCGCCTCGGCTGTTGATGGTGAGAGCACCGGCAGCGGTAGAACCCGTGCCCCCCGCAAGAGGAGTGATGAAGCCAATCGTGATCGGGTTATCTGCCTTGAGGAAGTGGGTGTAGTAGTCCTTAACGCCGACGATTTCCGTTTGTTGGACGTGATAAGTCTTCTTGCGCAGGAAGCCACCACCGGTGGTCCACTTTCTTGTGGTCACCTGGGCATTGCCCTGGGTAACCTGCTTATAGTTCACCTGATAACCTGCCGCAGGATTCAAGCTAAAGCTGCTCGGGGCAGTTGCCTGAAGAACCTGACCTTGCTGCAGAGGCTGGGCATCCGTTGTCTGCGAATTGATGGACGTCCAATTCTGGCGCTCACCGGTGGGAATATCAAAGAAGAAGTTGAACGTCTTCTTGGACCAGTACTTGACAGTTGTTACGGTTTTGGATTGCCCCTCGGTCCAGTTATAAGTTAAACCCGAAGCAGGGTTGTAAAGGGTACTCAGAATAATGCCGCCACTGCCGGATGTGGACGTGGGCGAAGTGATCGTGGT
The DNA here is from genome assembly GCA_903935205.1 of uncultured cyanobacterium. Lineage (GTDB taxonomy): Bacteria > Cyanobacteriota > Cyanobacteriia > PCC-6307 > Cyanobiaceae > Cyanobium. Next base: position 97,891 of record CAIZQU010000114.1, read on the forward strand.
GGAAGTTGGCGTGGTATAGGCAGTAGCAGCTCCAATCAGGGAAGATTCAGATTTGGTCAATTGACTTGCAGCATACTGATATTGAGTTTTCTTGACCGTTGCCAAACTGAAGGAGGCCTCACGGGCCGAATCCCAAGCAGTAATGTCAACATTGGCCGTGGAATTTGATGCGGCTTTAAGCTTGATCGTAGTGGCGTTGACAACATCAACGAAATAAGTCGTATCGCGTACAAGGCCAGCAACGGGAGAAGTAAGATCTACCAAGCCAGAGGAGTTAATGCTATTGTTGTATTGATAAATAATTTGCGTGCCGGTGCTAAGGTTATGGGGATTCGTGAAAGAAATACTATTTGCACTGATATCAATAGCCGAAGGAACCAATGCGATTCTAGGGGTATCAACAATCGTGATTTTGCCATTAATTGGGGCCAAATCAATCGCACCTGGAGCCAGCTTCCAGGTGCTGTTGTTGGTGAGGCTCAAAGATGGTTGACCATTGAAAGCCAGCACCTTGCCGGCGCCGGTGCTGAGGATCTGGCCGGTGAGGGTAATGTTACCGCCGCTGCTCTTGATATCGTTGAGATTGATTGTGCGGGTGGCCACATCCACATACCCGGCAAGAGGCACAGCGTTGCCATTGACAGAGCCATAGCTGATGCCACTTATGGTGTTGCCATTGCTATCAATCAGGGAGCTGGACGTGGTGGGATTAAAGCCCTCATCCACCGTCATGCTGAGCGATGGCGTGCCGCTCTGAATCAAACCATCAATGTTGAGGTAGAGGGCCGAGATAGAAATATCGCCTCGTGAGAAAATTGTGCCCGCCCTGGATGAGGCGGCAGCACTCACAGCTGACGCAAGCTCTGTTTTGCTGGCTGGTGCGGTATAAATACCGTTAGAATTTCCGGCCTGGAAAGCTAGGCTGCGATAGGTGTCGTAGTTCAGATACTGGCGAGGATCGCCACCGGCATGGAACCAGGTATCACTATTAAGGGAGAAGTTGCCAAATGAGCTAATATTGAGGGTCTGGCCGCGCAGCTCACCGGAAACGATCACGCTATCGGTGTTATTGCTGATATTGATGGCGCCGGTTTCGTTGATCACCGAGCCAGTGAGATAGAGATCATGTGGGGGGCTATTGGCCGGATAACCGGCAGGTAGGGGCGCATCCGTGCGCACGTTTTGGGTGATGGTGATCGTGCCTGTGATCGGTGTGCCGGCCCCCGAGGCTCCGCCCTGGCGATTGATATATAACGCCCCAGGATTGAAGACCGTATAAGTGCCGTTGACAATATCAACAACCTTGGAGTCGTCGATCACCATGTCATCGCCGAACATCATTACGGGAGCCGTGTTCGAAACGGTTATGGAGGCATCGTTATAGGCTTTGATCTGGGAGGGAGTTTGGCTTGGTGTGGCTGTAAGCGTTTGGCTGTTGACCCTGATGCTGCCGCCATCGCCGCTGGCATCCAGGAAAACCGAGCCTGGTGCCGCGTAGAGATCCGGCAGCCGTAGGGCAAGACCATCAAGACTACCTTGAATGCTACCGGTCTCAGGATCGATTAGGCCCAATTGATCGGCTTGGCGGCGAATATCTTCTCGCTGGGAGATATAAAGAGCCCGATCGCTGGTTGAGGTGTCGGTGGCGGCAATCAAGTCGGAGAGGCGCGTATCTTCTTCGGAGAGTCCGCTGCCAAGATCCACGATGTCGAGGAAAGGCCGTTGGGAGGGATCCGCCCATAGCTGATCCGGCAAGACAACACCGATAAAGTTAGAGACATCTACAGCCGAATCTACCGGCGAGGCCAAGACCCTGAAGCTATACTCCATCGAGCCATCAAGACCGAGTGAAGTGAGCTGGGCCGGGGTAAGTCTGGTGTCTTTCACCAGGGCTGTCGCGAGCGCGGCGTTACCGCTGAGATTGAGATAGCTGTTTTGCTGCTCGCGAGAAGTGGTATAGGGCAAGCTGAAAAGCTTCAGCTGGTGCTGAGAACCAGCCAGGAGCTTGGAGCTGCCGTCAATCGTGATCGTGTTGGTGGTGGAGTCGGTTGTATTCGTAGTGCCAGGGATCGGAGCGGCAGCCAGGATGTAGGCGGTGGCATCCGCGAAGCTGCGCCGCGTTGGAGTTGTACTCCAATCCTTGGTTTGAGCCTTCATCTCTACGTTGCCGCGGGCCAGAATCTGGGCATTGTTGGTTACCGAGATCGTATTGGTATCCGAGCTGGTGGCGGTGGCAACGGGAATCGGGATGCCAATCACGCCGGCATTCATCTGGCTATCGGCAAAGCTACTGAGAACATTGGGTACGCCACTGCCATCCAAACCAGACCAGACTTTGATCGTTTGACCCTTGATAATGGCGCCATCAAGGCTGATCGCGTTCGTGGGTGTATTGACCGCTCTGGCGGTGGAATTGCCAAAGCCAAAGGCTCCAGAGAGCACAGAATTGGAGCTGCTGATCGTGCCATCACCCTTGGCGGTGATGATCACATCACCGCTGTCGTTGATGATCTGGGAGCCGCTGGCCGCACTGATGCTGGCCTTGGCCTTGTTGGTCACGCTGGAGTTCCCCGATACCGCCGATGCGGCCGACACGGCGTCCAATACGCCGTCATCGGTGGCGTAAACATCGCTGTCGGCATGGATCAGCAGGGAACCCGGAGAGGTCTTGCTGCCGGTGGCCCGCACGGTGGCACCCGCAGCAATGCTGATCGCCGAACCGAAGTCGCCAGCGTCGTTGCCGATGCTGGTTGTGGAACTACTGCCGGCCCCACCAACAAGACCCACCACCACCACTTTGACATTGGCATTTGGCGAGGTGCCGTTGCCGGTGGGCTGGCTGTACCTGGTTTTCTCCAGGCTATTGCCAGTACCAAAATCGATAGAATTGGCAATCAGCTGGCTGTTGGAGCCAACATCAATCAGGGCCTTACTGTAGATATCATTGGTGAGGGCAGCGCCGCCTCCTGCGATACCACCGGACACGGCAATGCCTTCACCACGACTATCGATGCCACCGGAATTGCCATCCTCTCCGGTTTGATCGAGGAGGCTGGATAGCTTCAGGTTGCCGCTGGCTTTGATCGTGGCGCCGCTGCCGATCGTGGTCTGAACAGTTTGGTTCGTTATGGCCTTGGATTGGGCGCCGGCGCCAGCTCCGACAAAGCCGCCGGCGGCGCTGATGCTGTCGGTGTAAACACTATCGCGGGATAAAGACGTTATTTCTACATTCTTAGCCGTGATGCTTACTCCCGATCCCACCTGCGCCTGCACCTCGGCATCGGCCCCAGTGGTACCGAGATTGGATTCGGCAAACATCAAGCCAACGCCCGCAATTCCTCCAATCGCTCCGCCATAACTGGCGCTGCTGAGATTATTCACGGAGCTGGATTGGACGACTGTGGTGCCCAGCGGGGTATAGAGCGAGCCGGCCTGAACCCGGGTGCGACTGGTGGTGGTATCGATCGCCTTGGCGCTGTTGACGGAGGTCCCAACCAAGCCGGAGGCCGAGACGCTGATCACCTTGGCCTGGCTGATGCTGTCGGCAGTTGAGCTGGAAATCGTGATGTTGGCAGAGGCAGCGAAGGTGGGCGTATTGGTGCCACCGGTCCTGGTGGAGCTCTGGGTGAGGGTGAGAACGGAATTACCAACACGATTTTCCACAACACCCACGCCAACCGCAGCGCCCAGGCCGGCAGCCACGGAGGTGGCGATGATTTCGGAATTGAGGGTGGTGGCGGTGGAGGCCGAACCAATCGCTAACGATCCGGCCCTGAACGCCGCTGATGCAACGCTGGCTGGGCTGGCGATGGCAACAGAACCACCGGCAAGGAACTCCAGATTGGCGGTTCTGGCGCTGATCGTGAGCCGGTTGGGATTTGCGGCAACGGCCTCGGCCGTATAGCGGCTGTTGGCCTGGGTGTTGATGGCCGTCATCAGGCCGCTAAGGATGGAGGCGAGGGAGGGATTGACAACGGTATAATTAACAGTGTCAACGTTAGAACCAGAGCTCAGCCTGATGGTGATGATGTCGTCCTTATTATATGTACCGCCAATGGTGATTGCGCTGATCTGACTATCAGTGGCACTGGCTGAACGAGCCGTGGCCGCCGCGACCAGCCCAGTCCAGTTAATGCCAGCATCAGAATTAAAAGCCTGATTGACGGTTTTGGCCGTTACCGTGAGGCTGTTCGGATCTGATGCAACGGCTGCAGCCGTATAGCGGCTGCTCGCCTGGGTGTTGATCGCAGCAATCAAGCCAGAAAGAATGGAGGCAGGGGTGAGGTTGGTAACGGTGTAAGAAACAATGTCGCTGAAAGAGCCCGAGCCAAGATTAACGAAAATGATATCACCGTAATTATAATGGCCACCCAGGGTGATTTGATCCACTTGAGCAACGGAAGTATCGACGGGCTGAATCGTCGCCGACTCAATAAAGCCATCTCCGATGACGCCAGCATTAATATCGATAGCGCCAGTAATTGTGGTTGCAATCGTATTGGCTACCGTGTTATAAACGCCTGCGCCGCCACCAGAGAGCGCAACGATACCAGCGGCCACCGCCGTGGTGGTGGCATTCGACTGGGCAACGCTGCTGCGTATATCGTTGGCATTGATTGTGAGATCGCCCTTGGATTGAAGGGTGTAACGCGTGCCGTTGGCATTGTTGGCACCATCACCGATATTAACCTTGTTGATATTATCAATCAGGTTTTTGTTTTCGGCCGCACCAATCGCTAGACCGCCACCCGCGAGGGGATTGAAACTGACGGCCAGGCTGCCCGCATCGGTGTTGACCCGGCTGATTTCATTGTCGGTTGTAGCGGTGATCGCCAGATTGCCGGCAGAAATAAGATTGGAGCGGCTTACCGTTGTTTGAACGTCGTAGGCCATGCGGGAGTCGTTGAAGGCGCCGGAGAAGGCGCCGGCAAACTGGCCGGTGGTGAGGGCCACACTCACCGGCACCGCCAGGGCGCTGTAGCTGGCCGTGGAGCTGCTGCCGGCGCTGAGACTGGCAGTGCTGGCATTGATGCCAGTGGTGGTCAGGTTGGAGTCGACAATCGTGGTTTGAACCTTGGCGCGGGCGGTATCGGTGACAGACGAGGTGGCGACGCCTAGCAGGTTCTGCACCTTGACCGCGCCAACGGCAATCGCACCTCCCACCCCCGTAGCCGATCCAGCCCCCACGCCGGCTCCAACCCCCGCATTGGCGGTCTGGCTATTTCTGGTGCTCAGAGACACCGGACCGGCCACCGTGAGGTTGGCGCTGGAGATGGTGGTGGTGGCATCACCGAGCAGGGTGTTGATCGTATCGGCGCCACCGCCGGCAAGGGAAGCACCGCCGGTGCCAGCGCTGAGGGCCACCGACACCGCCGCAGATTTGGCGGAGAGGGAAGCACTGCGGTTGGCCGCCTTGTCCTTGCTGGCCGTGATCGTGAGGGCACTGGCCTTGGAGCCGGTGGCGATGTTCTGGACGCTGGTGGCAGTGGTGTTGTTGAGGGTGTTGCGGGCCAGGGAGACGCCGATGGTGGCAGCACCGGAGAGCCCACCAGCGAAGCTGGCGCCCACGGCGGCCCCCCAGGCGGTGGTATCGGCGGAAGTGGTGTCGCTGCTGCTGACGCTGATGGCGCCGCTGTCGAGGCTGATCGTCTTGCCGCTGGTTGCGCCGAGGAAGGCCTGAATCGAAACCAGGGAACGGTTGGTGGCCTCGGAGCCTGCTCCCACGAGCGAAGCACTGCCGCCACCCGTCGCCGAAAGGGCCGCCGCGAAACTATCGACCGTGCTGCTGATCGTGGCCGCGTTGCTGGCGGTGATCGAAACCGCGCCCTTGGCATTGAGGCTGGAATCGGTGACGGCAGCCCTGACCAGGTTGCCGCTGCCGCCGAGCAGGTTGGTGAAGGCCTGGGGAGAGCCACCGCTGAGGCTGCTGTTGCCCTGGATTTCTCCGATGAAGTTGCGGGACAGAGCCACGCCGATCGCGGCGGTGCCGCCACTGACCCCGCCTGCGCCCGCGGCGGTGATCGTGTCCACCTTGGCGTTGATCGAAGAGGTATCGGTGGCACTCACCGTGAGCGTGCCGCTCCAGGTGGTTCCGGCGGCACCGATCAGGGCGTTGGTCAGGAGGGCCTGGTTGTGGCCGGTGATCGTGTTGAAACTGTTGGCGCCCCCGCCGGCTAAGCCGGCGGAGAAACCACCACCAACGGCGGCGGCAATGGCGGCGGCAATCGACTTGGCATTGATCGTGCCGGTGTTGCTGGAGCTCACCAGCACATTGCCGCTGGGCAACACCGAAGCAAAGTTCCCCAGTTCGGCCTTGGTGTTGCGTCGAATGGAGTTGGTGGCCAACGAGATGCCGATCGCGGGAGCCCCGGAGGCCCCGCCACTGAAGCTGGCGGCAAGGGAGGCCCCCACCGCAGTGGCATCGATGCTCGCCGCATCATCGGCGCGGATGGTGAGATCGGTGCTGGCCAGGCTGGAGATGCCGCCAACGGCCGCATTGCCGCTGACCGAGGCAGTGGTGCTGGTGGCGATGACATTGGTGGCTTCACTGCCGGCGCCACTGAGGGCCACGCTCCCTCCTCCTCCACCGGCGGCAACGGCGGCGGAAACGGCCACAACCTCGGCCTTGATGGTGGCGTTATGACTGGCCGTTAGCCGGAGGCTGCCGCTGGCCGTCAGGGTGTTGAGAGGAGTGCCCGTGGAGCCGGAGATGGTGGCTGAGATCCGGTTGCCATCCCCACTATTGGTGAGGGTTGGACTACCGCCGGAAACACCGGCATTGCCCTGGGTTGCGCCAATGAAGTTGCGGGCGATGCTGACGCCGATGCTGGCGGCGCCGGCATTGCCCCCCATGCCGGCTGCCACAGCAGCAGAAATCGCCAGGATCTTGGCGTTGATCGTGCCTGGGGAGCTGGCCTCCACGCTGAGATTGCCGGCACTGAGGATCGAAGGGCTGGCAAGGGAAGCGGTGGTATCACCCAGGATGGTGTTGGTGGAGGAGGCGCCTCCCCCAGCTACCCCCAGGGAGTTCTGGCCGAGGGATGCGGATACCGCGGCGGCGGCGGCGGTGCTGTCGATCTGGCGCTTGCGGAGGCTGGTGCCGTTGCCATCCAGCAGCTCCCGACTGGTGCGCAGGGCCAGGGCGCCGCTGCTGGCGCGCACACCCGTAAAGCCGGAGATGGAGGCATCGCTGTTGCCGGCAAGGGTATTGGTGGAGGTGGCGGCGCCAATCGAGGGTGCCAAGGAGAAACCGCCGCCGGCAAAGGAGATCGCCACGCTGCCGGCGCCAACCGAAGACTGGATTTGGGCGATATCCAGCGTGGTGAGTTGAATCGAGCCAGCCTGAAGTTGGCCGGCACCACTGCTGCGGCCCACGATCTGCGTGGCAGATGCGGTGCCGATGCTGTTGCTGGCGCCGGCTCCGGCGGCGGCAATGGACAGGGCCACGCCGGAGCCTGCATAGGCAAAACCAACAGCCACCGAAGCCACCGTGGCCTCAATACTGTCGGCGTTGATCGAGGCGAGCTCCAAACCTCCCGTGATGGCGGTGGAAGCCACATCAAGGTTGGCGATCACAGCGGCACCAGAAGAGCGATTGGTGCTGCTGTTCCAGTTGATTTTGTTCTCAGCAGTGCTCACACCCAGGGCGGCGCCTCCGGCCGCACCAGCGCCGATGGAGGCCTTGATCAGCCGGGTATCCCCAGTGCTGGTGGTGCTGCCCTTGGTGGTGGTGGCGCGGATGCGATGGCGGCCTGTTCCAGTACCACGCAGGGTGGCTGCGCTGGCGACGGCCTGCAGATTGGAGGCGATTGTGTTGGTGGCACCAGCGCCACCACCACTGAGGCTGAGGGAATTGGTACCCTGAGCCATCGCAATTGCAGCCGCAATGCTGAAGACCTGGATCTGCGCAGTATCGGAAGCGAACAGATCGAAACTGGTATTCACGCCGTCAAGGCTGATCCCATTGCCCGTGGTGTTGAGAAGGCCATTGCCGAGTTCAACTCCCGCTACAATGTCACCACTAAACTCGTTTTTACCATCTACAGCAGCAATAGCCAGGGAAACACTGGAATTAGCGCTGTTGGAAATGGTGAGCGCTCCACCTGCGGCATTGGCAATGATTTTGCGATCATTCTGAGCACGAATCGCCAGGGTGCCGGTGGTAAGGGTGTTGTCGCTGCCGCCTTGTACATTTTTAATCTTGGCGGTAAGCGCATCGTTGATGGTGTTCCTCGCAACCACCAGGCCCAGGCTGACGCCTCCGGAGCTGCCGCCGGCCGACTGGTTGAGGGAAACGGCGAAACCACCGGAGAAGCTATCAATGTTGCTGCCGCCGCTACCCCGCTCCGCCAACGCCTCGATGGTGGTGTTGCCCGTGGCGGTGAAATCATTGATGTTGTAGATGCCGGCCGTAACACCACCGCTGATCGTGTTGAAGCTGAAAGCTCCGGCAATGCCAGCACTCATTGCCGAACTGCCACTGCTCCTGGAGGCGGCAATAGCAACCCCAGCGGCATCGGCCACGATGCGGGATTGGGCGCTGCGCTGGGCGCGGATCGTGGCGTCATTCACGATGATCACACCGCTGGCAATGCTGGTGGCATTGGCAGCGCCGATGCGTGCATCCAGGCTGCGGCTGATCACATTGCCCGTGCCCGCGCCTACCAAGGCGCCACTGAAGGCCGATCCGAGGGCGCCGGAGGCGGCACTGGCTGCGCCGGCAATGGCATAGGCACCAATGGAACTGCCATCGGTGCTGGTGAGGTTGAGAGAGTCGACCGTGATTCTGCTGTCGCCACTGATCAGAGCTGCGATAGCTCCAGAAAGAGTGTTGTGGGAGGCGGAGGCACCAAGCGAGAGGGCGCCGGAGCTGCCACTGCCAGTACCCTGGGCAATGGCGATGTCCACGCCGCCCGTAACCGCCAGGACCTGCTCATCACTGGTCGCCTCCAACGCCAGCTGGGCACCGCTGCCGCTGCTGGGTGCAGAGATGGTGCTGCCAACGATCCTGGCGGTGATCGGGCTGGAATAGTTGTTTTCAGCCCCGGCTCCGGCGCCGGCTACGGCATAGGACCCGAGGGCGGAGCCGGAGGTTGAATTGCTGGAAGAGCCGGCGGCAGAGATACTCACCGTCTTCAGGTCGACGTCACTGGTTCTGGCCCGAATCGTGATGGGGGCAGCAGCGGCGGTGGTGAGGGAGCTGTTGCTGAGTTCAGCTAAGGAACCGGCCTGGAGATCATTGATCGCCACCGAGAAACCAAAGGTGGCTGCAACCTGGGAACTGGTGCTCGATCCCGTGGAAGGCTGGAGGGGGTTGGCGGCAAGGCCGAGGCTGCCGGCATAGGCACCGGCGTCGGCCGCCTCGGTGGAAAGAATGGAAAGGGAAGTGATGCCCGTCCCTGTCACATTGGCGACGGAGGCTTTGGTGACGGGTGAGTTGGTGTTCGCAGGATTCAGGTTCAGGGCAAGGGAGCCGGGGATGGACAGAGATGTTCCCGAAGAAACAGCGACGGAAAGGCTGATTGCTCCAGCCGATGCGGAGGCACCCTGAGTAGAGCTATTCAGAGCAACTGCTGATGGCGTAGAACCGAGGTCAACATTGTTGAGAGTGGTGGCAACACTGGGACCGAAATAGTTGACGTTGGCACTACCAGCGATGCTGGCCAAGCCGCGGTTTTGCTGAGGGCTACCCGAGGCTGGTGCGGAAGCACCACGCCAACCAAAAGCGACAGCTCCACCCCAGTTGGAAATGATCGTGGCATCGCTTGCCTTGAGCGTAATTGCGGGAGCCGTAATACTTGCCCGACCAGCAGTAGCTTTGGACAGAGATGAGCTGGCCTCATTGTTGGCCAGTTTATTGACGACAATACTGCCAGTAGCCGAGACCCCAAAACTATTTATTTCAGGGATCCAAGTTGATGTGGACTGCTGGTTAGTGGGTGGAGTGGAACTCGTCTTACTGATGGCACCAGCAACTCCAACCGTGACCAGCTGGCCACGATTGGTGGCCTCGGCGTACAAACCATCAGCGCCCGTGAGGGAAAGAGATCCAGTGGGATCCAGACGATTACGGGTTGTGCGTTGGAGATCATTGACGATCAGCGATAGTCCCATCGCCAGCGCCTTACTATATTGAACTGACCCGGCAACATCGGTCTGCTTAATGGCATCATTGGCGACAAAGGAGGCGTCCAGGGCCGTTATTCTTGAGCCCGCTGCCATTTCATTTTCAGTGGTATTAATGGCCCCTGTATCGATAAGAATCCCGCCATTGAAACCGAGGTTCTCGGAGGAGCCCGAACCAACGACTACACCAACACTTTGACCCGCCTGGCTGGCCGAAAAAGCGAGGGATCCCGTTAGGGTAACGACCGAGCGCGAGGTTAGGACATTTCGAGAAGTGTTAACAGGAGTGATGACAGAAATCGAAGCCCCGAGACCATTTTTTGCGACATTCCCGAAATCGAGGATGTCCTTGGAGATAGACGACTTGCGGCTCTTGGCTGCTGGAGTAGCTGGGTTACTGGGGCTATTCGAGTTTGTTGGCGACGTACTAGTGGCAGGAGATTCAGGGGTCTCTTTGCCATCTTGATACACCCCGTAAAGAGTTTCGGGGCTTGGGTCAAAATGGATCTGGCCGCTACCGCGCACGTAATCAATGGTGGTGGCAGCATTGGAAGAGAAATCACCCGCGGTAATCGTACCGTCGATTGTATTGATCGCAGAATTCGTCAGTAGACTGACGTTGATACCAATCCCGACGCCGACTTCTGAATTGCTTGGCTTGTCGGATCCTTCTTCCGTCTTGCCATGGATCTGGACCTGTGAATAGGTATTGAAACCGGCTCCGATCAACAGGCCCGTGACATCGGAAAGATCGTCCTGGAGAGTCAGAGCCCCATCAATGGTGGTAGGCAGCATCCATGTTTTCAGTTTTGCCGTGTCGCCAAATGACTCGTTCTCGGCAAAATGATTGAGATAGGTAACACTGCTATCAAGGCTAACCGCGGAGGTTGTTTGGATGGTGCCGCCAATATTATTACTAGCAATATTGGAAAGCTTGTTGAGTCCGAAGGCCACACTGATCGCCGCCCCGGCACTTTGTTCAGTTTCAGCGGAGGTCATATTGGCAAAATCGGCCTCAACGGCACTGGTGATGGCGACGGGACGATTGGCCTGGGCCCGGATTTGACCAGTGGTTGAAAGCGAAACCGAGGCAATGTGGTCAGCTAGATTGATGGCAATAGCACCAGATACCGAGGAGCCAGGCTCAACCTTATCCTTGGCAGGATTTGCCGAACTTTTAAACATGGCGGCCATCACGCCTTCGATGCCCTCGGAGATCTTGTCCTTCATGGCATCGCTGGCTGCGTCACTGGCAGAACCACTGGCGACATAATCTGTCCACGACGCCTCCTCCATGTCAGAGCCGATGCTGGTTCCACTCTCGACTTCGTTAGCAGAGAAAACGTTGGAGGTGATCGAAACTCCGGCAGGTCGTTCGTCAACGACCTTGACCAGGGAGGTATTGGAGTTGATCTGACGGCCCAGTAGGGAGACGGGAAGAGACGCCTCCAGATCCGCTTGAGACGCAACAAATTGATAGCGATTATTGCCCAAGGCGATCACATTGAGCTCCTGGCCAGGGGTAATACCTCCTACGGATTGGGAGCTTTCTTGAAGCGAGACATCCACCAAGAAGAAATGGGTGGAGTTGAGGCTTATATCGGCGGCATTCAGATTAATCGCAATAGTGCCAGCTGCATCGGAAAACAGTGAGACTTGACCTGCTGCAGGTTGACGGAGATAAACAACTTGACCTTCACTAAGCCCGCCCCGCGGATCACTGCTGGCCGCACGCCCGGTAGAGGCCAGGGAGGGGTTGGTCGAGTAATAGGTGGCTTTAATGAGATTATTTGTGTGGACAATATTGTTGGGAATGGAAACGCCTGTCCAGAGATTTGAGCCATTGCTGATCAAATCAGGGTTCAGGGTAACGAGCGAGGGTTTTGTGATCGTTCGGCTATAAGTGGCATCGGGTCGGATTGTGAGGATTTCCCCAGTCGAAGCCGAGAAGCCATTCAACGTGATGAGCGAATTGGCGTCGTCAACCGCAGAGATTGGGTTAAAGGTAGCCGCAGCTGTCTGAATGGTGAACGTGAGGCCCGCATTGGAGGCTGCCTGAACTCCCGCGTTCACCAGGTCGTTGGTGACCGAGCTCGGGCCTTGGAGGCGGAAGACGCCGGTCTGAGCTGTGGGTTGAACGATCTCTAATAGGGGGCCTGCACCTGGCAGCCAGAGGCTCGCTTGCTGGCTGAGAGCCGTGCGCAGGTCGGCGCCATTTTTGGTGAGCGGGGCGGTGCCGGCGTAGCGAAGGTAAGAGCCGCTGGTAACGCCAGCGGCAAGGGTTTCTACATAGAGTATATCGCCAGGCCTTAAGGTAGTCGTTGCAGCTGTGGCAAGAGAAGATCCGGCACTGGATATAATCTGATTGGAACTATTCAGAAAAGCAGAGGCCCCGTAGAGTGAGTTATCTCCTTTCTGAATCAAACCACTATTGAGTTGAACCGTGCTCATCCGCCCCATTGTGGCGGGTGGGGAGGTTAGAACAAGATTCTTAGCGATCTGGTTGGGAGGGGTATAATTCTCGCTAACCGATAGCACCGAGGCCAGCTGGGCTGTTGTGGCATTACCCTCCCCATTAGTGGCGGTGGCCGTCACGAAAATAGGAGATCCCGCCCTTTTGGCGGTAAGGTTGAGAGCCTGGCCGGCCGTGGTGCTGGCTATGGCAGCGGTGAGATAAGAACCTGTTCCCGTACCGACACCAGCCGTGGAATTGATGAGGCTGATCAGACCATCACGAATCAAACCAAGATTTGTGGATGTTACGGTGTAGGAGAGATTGGTGGGCTTGGAGTTGGCCGTTCCGAGATCCTGGAGGGTAATAGCAACGACATCACCAACTTCATAAGTGCCATTTATAGTAATAGCATCAACCTGGGCTCTTGGGGTGGTCGAGGCAACATAACCAGAGGGTTGTAGTGCCTGCAGCTGAGCACTGACCTGTTGATTGAGACCAAGTTCATAATGGAAAATGTGTTGGCTGCCAACACCAAGTGCCGTGAGATCAATGGCTCGGTTAGCCAGAGCATCCTTGATGGTGGCGGCAACGGCATAACGATTACCGCCCCGGGGAATCAGGTAATAGACGGTATCGGCCACGAGACCACCGATGGGGTAGCTATCCTGGGCGGCGGCCGAATCGGGAAGAACGTAGTAACGAACCGATTGGCCCGGTGCAAAGGCATCAATCGAGCTACCGCTGGCAGGAGTCAGGATCAGTTCGTTGGCACCAAGATCAACAAGCGAAGCGGAGCTGCCATCGAATTGGGTATCGTTAACCCGATAGACACGATGCACGGAACCGGTGGCAGCTGACTTGGCCAACTCCATCGGACTGTCGATGGCTAAAATATAATCCTTACTGCCATAGGCAGAGGTATTGGCATTGTCCAGGATTGCCGTTATCTTGTAGGGGGTTCCAGCCTCCACGACTGGAATGATCGCCCAGCTAGAACTGGCTAAATTAAGATTGTCGAGGCTGGTGTTCAGGGCCGCGGAGCCCAAATAGACGTAATGCCGATCATCACTCCAAAGCACACGATCATTTCTGTTGATCGTGACAGTGTTCGTCGAGCCCGTACGAGTCAGTTCTGTGCCGGCAGAGTTGTGCAGAACAGACGTGCCATCGGCGAGGGCGATGATTCTATAGTTATAACCAGGATTAATATTCTCAACCGTAACGTCATCACCTTGAGCCAGGCTGTCATTAGCTGCGAAGGAAGTAGATCCAACCTGAACGAAACGGGAATCGCTGGCAGGTGCCAGAGTACGCAAGTCAACAGAGGCAGTAGCAGCCGTAAATTTGAAAAGATTGCCTGCACTATCCCGTACGATGCTGCCAGTAGGCAGAGTAATTGCAGCCGTTACCGCTGTGCCTGTCCTATCGCTGACAGTAAACGTTGCGTTGCCGCTGGCGGTCTGGCGATAGCTCCATGGGGCTATATAGGCCGACAGAGTCTGGGGATCGGCGTAGGTCTGGCCATCGGCCTGAATCAGACCATCGATTTGGATGCTGGCCTCGGTTTTATCGGAGCCGATACTGATAGCGCCAGCACCCTTACCACCCTCAAACAGAGTCGAGGACCCACTCGCTGCGGTAGAGGGGGAAGCCTCATTGGTAATCGTGACGCTCCCGGAAGCCTTGATTTCCGATGTGGCATCGATGGCCACGCGAGCCTTCGTATTGCCGACCGAAACACCAGTGCTTAGGGCTAACTTATTATTCGTACTGCCATCCCCCGTCTCGGTGGGCTCAATTTCAAGTGCCGATTCACTCTCGAGTTCATTGCTCGTGCTGGTGGTGATCGCAATGTCACCGCCGGTGGTGATCAACTTGCTGTTCTGAAGTCCCAGCTCGGTGGTGGCGGAACCGATCGTGACCGCTGCCGAGAGCTGCAGACGGGAGTTTTGCCACCAAAGGCTGCCTTCATTACCGCTGGCAAGGGCCAATTCCGAAACGAGATCAAGCGTGATATTTCCTGACGCCTGAACCTCGGTGTTCGAGAAAGAAGCTGCTGTTTTAGTGACACCACTTTTGACAGATGCCGGCAGGGGCGAGAGGGCTTGCTGGGTACTGTCGAGGAAGGAGGCAATGTCGAAGAGATCGCCAAAGGGAACCGAGGACAGGGTGTCCTGGATGCCACTGATCAGACTGTCATCAATGATTGAAGAGCCAGTGATGGTGACATTATTGGCAAACAGCAGGGTTTTGCCCGTTCCAGAAGGGTTGCCGACCTCAAGGTTGACGCTGACCTGGGGCAGCCAAAGGATGACAGGTAAATCAGCACCTGCACTCTTAAAGGTGATAGCAAGATCACCAGCACTGGAAGTAGGGGCACTGCCTTGCCATTGGCGGGTATCAATCAGGGTGGCATTTGTGGAGGTAGTGCCAGGACGAATGGCAACTTTGCCCGGCCCCTTGATCGTGACATTGCCGCCAAAGCTTTTGATCGCCCCGGAAATGGTGATATCGCCACTGGTGGCGGTACTGCCAGCGTCATAGGAGCCGGTGGCATGGAGCGCCACCTCATAGGCACTGGGATAACTGGTATCCGTTGTATTTTGATCAAGATTGATACCGCTTACCTCGAAGCTTCTGCCGGTGATCGATACCTTGCTGATCGTGGTGTTGGCCCCACTCAGGGATCCGGTCGAAGTCCCTGACAGGATGAAGTTTCCGGTGCTGGCATTACGACTGATGTCGATTGTGCCGGAGGCATCCGTGATCCTCAGTTCAGAACCCGTGATACTGGCTGTCCCCCCGAGCTGGCCCTGCCAGTTCAAGCCCGTCAGCAGATCGTGGATGGACTGGCTATCGATCACGCCGGTCGACCATTCCAGATCCCAATCGCTGCTTAGCCCATTGGCATAGGTGAGGTCTGTGGAGGCCGCCACATCGGCCCCCGTCATCGTGGCCAGCCGCTCAATCAGTTGCTTGCCTTTCGGACCTGCGGCCAGGTTGCAGCCGTAGAGCAACAGATCGCCGCCTGGTCGGATGGCAGAACCAATCGCTTCCAGGGCACCGCCATACCGCCAAAGGCTGCGACTGGTTAGCGCGTTGCGTCCGACCCTAAAGCTGTCATCGGAACCATGGCCAAAAATCTGGATCTCGTCGTAGTGGCGACCCTGGTGCTGGAGGATGCGCGCCAAGTCATTCAAACCTTGGCGGCTGGGATCCAACACCAGCACGCTTTCACCTTGGCGTTGGAGCTCGGCGGCCAGGGCCCGCAACGCCCCATCCTCCAGGCTCACCACACTCAGCCTCAGCGGGCTGGCCTTGTCAAGGTCGGTGCTGAGCGGATCCATGGGATCGGACAGCGATCCCAGGACCGGCGAAGGCTCCTGGGTCCGATCCCAGCTCCAACCATCGAGCAGGCCCGGTAGTCCGAGGGGGCTGAAGGCCTGGTCGCCCTGGTCCGAGAAACTGGGGAAGGAGGCTGCCAAGATCTGAACGATAACGTATTAAATGCGAAGGTAGGTCCCATCACTATGGATTTCCAGGCCTATCGGGCGCGCACCCCCTCTTAAGGGGGGGGCTTGTACATGGTTTGTAATGCTTAACGCAATACCGGCGAAGGCTGGCTGGCATCGGCTGGGGTAGCGCCTCAAGCGGCCTGACCGGAGCCGACGATCGATGCGCCAAGCCCTGAGACCCATGGCGATGGCACAGAGCCTGCTTTCCATCCCGCTCGACAACCCACAAGCTGGACCCGATCGCAGCGATTCAAGCGATGCTGGCGGCAACGGCGACGCCAATCAACAGGGACATGGGCCGAATTGATCGTGCAGTGGCCGATGGCGACGGCATCATCGAGCGCCTGGCTGATCACACCCGGGGAGTGCCTGGAGGTTTGCTTGGGGCCCCACGTACTGATCAAAGGGAGGACAGTCTGGCCCTCCTGGGCGGCGATGGCATCGATGACCATGCCGACGGTGGCGGGAGGGATGGCCTTGTTGCAAACGCTGAGGAGATCATCGCTGTGGCGCTGCTTACTGGTGGTGATCCTTTTGGTGGCGTGCCAGTCGAATGCAATGGCCTCAACGATGAGCTGGTCATGTTTGCCCCAGCGCTGATACCTCAGTGCTGATATCTGCTGCTGTTTTCGCATCACAGGGATTGATTCGCCCTTCATCGAGACGTCGTTGTGCTCATCGCCGATATCGCCTGCGGCCTTGAGCCAGACCACGGGATGGGCAGCGATGCGCCAATCCTGGCGGCGGCCGTCCTTGGTGGGCAGGAAGCGGTGCCGCCAGAGCCAGGCCTTGCCGCCGGCGAGGCATCCCCAAGAAGAAGGCCAGTGCCGTCCCAGACCTCAGTAGCGCCGTGATCGCTTTGGCACAGCGCGAACTCCTTTGTCGGTCAGCACCAGGAGCCCACTGACACCACCACAATCCATGGCCTGCCTGGGTTTTGCCGGGATGCGCTGGAACGCCCAAACAGCGGAAACCCAGAGCAGGACAGTGGGTCTCGGGAATCGGTGGGACATGGCGGGAGCCCGCGGGGATCCACCTTTTGAGCTCTGAAACGGAGAGGGTGGGATTCGAACCCACGGAAGGTTGCCCTTCAAACGATTTCGAGTCGTTCGCTTTCGACCACTCAGCCACCTCTCCCTGTCCGCCCGGCCCCCGATGGCCCCCGAGGGGAGCCGCCGCGGCCGGGCGATCGGGCCTTACCGCCCGATGCTTCGGCATCGTAGACAGCGATCACCCCTTGCTCCAGACCAGGGATCCACTGCCTCCGGTGGCGGACCAGCCTCGGGGCAGCGCTCGAGCCCGGGGCTCCGGGCCGCTCAGCCACACGGTCGGCGCCTGCAGGCCCTGAATCCGGCCCCGTTCCGCCGGCCGCGGGGTGAAACCCAGCCAGAGGGCAGCCGGCGCCGGTCGGTCGGCCTGGAGCGGCAGGCTGGCCAGGGCCTGGCGATCCGGCAGCAGCAGCCAGCGCCGGTCGCCGATCGCCAGCCCCAGGGCCTGGCTGTCGGGCGCCAGAGCTTCGAGTTCCAGTCCGGGGCTGCGCAACCGCTGCCCCACCGCCAGGCTGCCCTCGCCGTCGCCGCTCAGCAGTGCCAGCCCCGCCTGGGACCGCCAGCAGCTCGGATCGGCCGGCGACACCGGATCGAGCAGCAGCAGCCAGTCGTAGCGGACCACCCCCAGCCCCTGGGCCAAGCGTGCGGCCTGCCGGCAGCTGTGGGGATCGCCGCGACTGGCCACCAGGGCCGCCCTCCCCTGGTGGCGAGCCACCAGCAGATCGAGGGGATCCTGGTGCACCAACACCAGGGCATCAGCCCGCAGGGCGCCGAGGTGGAGCAGTCCCGTCAGCAGCAGCAGCGCCAGGGCAGGCCAGCGCCAGCGCCGCGCCAGGGACGGCAGCAGCAGCGTGAGCAGGGCAAGAGTGAAGACCAGCACCAGCAGCGGCTGGGGCCGTCCGGTCTGCCACTGGGCCATCGGCAGGCTGGCGAACAGCTGGGCCACCAGCAGCAGCAGCCGCGATGGCAGGGCGATCGCCCAGGCCAGGGCCGGCAACAGTGGCGGCAGCAGCAGAGCCACCAGCGCCATCGCCATCGCCCCGAGGGTGAGGGGGGTGAGCAGGGGTTCGGCCAGCAGGTTGGCCGGCACCGCATAGAGCGGCACCACCCCGAAGTGGATCAGCTGCAGAGGCAGGGTCCAGAGCGAGGCCGCCAGGGGCACGGCCACCGCCGCGGCCAGCAGGCGCCGCAGGCGGCCAGGGGCGGCACCGGCCAGGAGCGCCTCCAGCGGGCCGGCGCTGACCAGCAGCCCTGCCGTGGCCGCCACCGACAACTGGAAGCCCAGATCCGCCCACCACAGCGGCCGCAGCAGCAGCATCAACACCACCGTCAGCCCCAGCAGCCCGATCGGCCGGCCCCGCCGTCCCCCCTCCACGATCAACAGGGCCAGGGATCCGGCCACCACCGCCCGCACCACCGACGCCTGGGGCCCCGCCAGCAGCAGGAACAGCACGATCGCCCCGCCCGCCAGGGGCAACCGCAGCCCCCGCCCCAGGGGCCGCGCCACCACCTGCACCGCACCGAGCAGAACCGTGAGGTGAAAGCCCGAGGCGGCCAGGGCATGGGAGAGTCCGGCGGCCCGGAAATCGGCCGTGAGCGCCTCCGGTAGGGGCACCACGGCGCTGCCCAGCACCAGGGCCGCCAGCAGCCCGCCAACCTCCGGTCCGGCCACCGCCAGGAAGCGATCGGCGATGCGGCGCCGCTGATCGGCCACCGGCGTGAACGGGCGCTGCAGCACCCGCCAGCCCTCGACCCGCAGCTCGGTGTGAATGCCCTGGCGCGCCAGCCGCTCCGCGGCGCCGGCCAGCAGCGGATGGGGGGCGCTGCGGGGCCGCCGCAGGGTGCCGCGCACCTCCAGCAGCCAGCCCTCCTGCAGATCCGGACACCGCCCGAAGCGCAGGGCCGTGGCACCGGCGACGGACGCCGCGCCGGGCTGCAGCTCAAGCACCCCCCGACAGGGCCCAGGGGCGGGCCGCAGATCGGCCTGCAACCGTCCCCGCAGCTGCACCGGGGTACCGCCGGCACCATCCGCCAGCAGGCGCAGGGGATCACGGGGACCCGGGGCCTGGGCCTGAACACAACGGACCACGAGCAGCAGGGCCAGGGCCAGGGTGCCGAGCAGCGGGACAAGCTGCCCGGGGGCAGGGCGCCGCCGCCACCAGGGCGGGACAGGGCGTGGTGGCGGTGGTGGCGGCGGCGGCGGTGGTTGTAGTGCCGAGGGTCGGGCGGAGAGGTTCAGGGGGGGGCAGGGGAGGCTGCTCCAGGGTTCCCAGCCGCCGACGGGATCCCCCCGACCCCGACCCCGATCAGGCGACCAGGATCAGGCGGGCACCGGCGCGGCGGGCTCGCCGGCAGCGCTGCCGGCCTGCGCTTCGGGGGCATCCTCCGGATGGGCGCGGAACCAGGTCTGGCGGGCGTCACCCTCGAGCAGCGGGAAACCGAGCCGGCGACGCTCCGCCAGCCAGGCCTCCGCCACCTGGCGGGCCAGGGCACGGATGCGGCCGATGGTGGCGGTGCGTTCCGTCACCGAGATCACACCCCTGGCCTCCAGCAGGTTGAAGGTGTGGCTGCACTTGAGCACGAAGTCGAGGGCTGGGGCCGGCAGGGCCGCCGCCACCAGGGCGCTGGCCTCGGCCTCATAGAGGGCGAACAGACGCTGCAGCCGCTCGGGATCGGAGGCCTCGAAGTTGTAGGTGCACTGGCCCTTTTCAAAAGGCAGCCAGATGTCGCCATAGCTGCGCTGGCCGTTCCAGCGAAGCTCCCAGATGCTCTCCACATCCTGCAGATACATCGCTAGCCGCTCCAGTCCGTAGGTGATCTCGATCGACACCGGCCGGCAATCGAGACCGCCGCACTGCTGGAAATAGGTGAACTGGGTGACCTCCATGCCATCGAGCCACACCTCCCAACCCACCCCCCAGGCCCCCAGGGTCGGCGACTCCCAGTTGTCCTCCACGAAGCGGATGTCGTGCTCCGCCTGGCGAATGCCGAGGGCTTCGAGGGAGGCCAGATAGGTCTCCTGGATCGCATCCGGGCTGGGCTTGATCAGCACCTGATATTGGAAATAGTGCTGGGCCCGGTTCGGGTTGTCGCCGTAGCGGCCATCGGTGGGCCGACGACAGGGTTCCGGATAGGCCACGGCCCAGGGCTCCGGCCCCAGCGCCCGCAGCACGGTGTGGGGGCTCATCGTGCCCGCCCCCTTCTCGGTGTCGTAGGGCTGCAGGATCAGGCACCCCTGCTGCGCCCAGAAACGGTTGAGGGTGGCGACGATGTCCTGAAAGTGCATCAGACGTCCTGGCAGTGCATCCGAACCATGCGGGGCGCCGGGCGGGCACCCCGCGGGGCCTTCATGGTGCCATGGGGGCCGGGCCCCCTCGGGCCGCCCCCTGGCCGTTCGCGACTGGGGAGTCCCCCTCTCCGTTCACCCCCTGGGGATGCGCAGCTTCTGGCCGGGGAAGATCAGATCGGGGTCCTCGATCACCTCGCGGTTGGCCTCGAAGATCTCGGTATAGCGGGCGCCGCTGCCATAGACCCGCTCAGCGATCGCCCAGAGGCTGTCGCCCTCCTGAACCAGCACGAATTCGGCGCTGCCGCCACCGGCACCGGCCAGGGAGCCCGCCTCCACCTTGCCGACGCCCTCGACATTCCCGGCCATCAACACCGCCTTCTCATAGGCGGCCTGATCGCTGGCGGTGCCACTGATCACCGCGGTCTCCCCGTCGAGGCTGACCTGCAGGTCGCTGACGCCGGGGTTGTTGGCCTCGATGTGCTGCTTGAGCTTGTCAGCGGCATTGGCCTCGCCGCGCTTGAAGACATTCTTGCCGACGTTGGCGACGAAGTCGAACAGGGGAACGCCCATGACCGTTGAAGAAGAGAGCCCAGGCTAGGCAGAGCCAGGCCAGGACACATCCGGCCGGCCGGGGGGACCAGGTGCGGATCCCGGCACCTGGTTCCTCCACCTGTCGGGCATCAGGCCACCAGCTCCAGCAGCCCCATCAGCCCCGCCGCCAGCGGGCGATGGCGCACCTGCCGGAAGCCGGCAGCCCTGGCCAGGGCCTCCTGCTCCGTGGCACCGGGGAAGCGGCGCAGACTGCTCTCGAGATAGGCGTACTGGTCGTTCAGGCCGACGCTGCGGGCGGCGGGCACCACGAGGTTGCGCAGATAGAAGCGCTGGAAGGCGGCCACGGCCCCCGCCCCAAGCAGGTCGGGGCTGGTTTCCGGCCGGTTGAAATCGAGCACCGCCGCCCTTCCCCCAGGCCGCAGCAGGCGCCGCAGCTCCCGCAGGCCGGCGCCTGGATCCGCCAGGTTGCGCAGGCCGTAGGCCATGGCGGCCCCATCGGCCCAGCCCCCATCGAGACCGGTGGCCAGGGCATCGCCGCAAGCAAACCGCAACGGCAGCCAGGGTTGAGCCGCCGCACGCCGCCGCGCCACCAGCAACGGCGCTTCGGCGGCATCGAGGCCGAGAACATGGCCGCCGGGTCGTACGCCCTGGGCCAGCAGCAGGGCCAGATCACCGGTGCCGCAGCAGAGATCGAGCAGCCGCTGACCGGGTCGGGGACGGATCCAGGCCAGGGCCTGGCGCTTCCAGAAGCGATGCAGCCCGAGGCTGAGCAGATCGTTGAGCAGGTCGTAGCGGGGCGCGATCGTTTCGAACAGATGCCGCACCGCCTGAGGATCGCCGGGGGTCACCATCGGCGGGCCGGACCAGGGATGGAGGGCGAGGGCATGGACGAGGGATCAGGAACGGGGGCGCTCGGCGGGGGCATCCCAGGGCAGCACGATCGCATCGAGGCTGACGCCGCTCTCGGGATCTGGACCGGCCGGCAGCAGGCCCCTGGCCTCGATCCGGCTCGGTCCGGTCAGGGTGATCACCATCACGGTGGCCAGTCCCACCGCCGCGGAGCAGACCATGCAGCCCGCCAGCATCAAGGCGAATTCGCGACGCTCACTGGCCGCCTGCATCAGCTGCAACGCCCAGGCCACCAGGCCGACCACGACGATCACCATCAGCAGGGCCAGGCCCGTGATCAGGGGAGCGTGGGACACGACCTGGGGGAGCACGACGGACGGCTTGTTAAAGAATTCTCGCTTCTCAATGTAACGACACATTGACAGCCGCCGCGCTCTCCAGGGGGCGAAGGGGCAGACCCCTCTCCAGCAGCTCGGTCTTGATCTGCTCCACGGTCAGGACCCCGTCATGCAGCAGGGAGGCCAGCAGGGCCGCCGCCGCCTTTCCCTCCTCCAGGGCTGCGGCGATGTGGTCGATGCAGCCGGCGCCGCCGGAGGCGATCACCGGCACCTCCACCGCCTCGGCCACGGCCCGGGTCAACGCCAGGTCGTAGCCGGCCTGGGTGCCATCGCCATCCATCGAGGTGAGCAGAATCTCGCCGGCCCCCAAAGCCACCACCCGTCGGGCCCAGGCGACCGCATCGAGACCGGTGTTCTCCCGGCCCCCGCGCACGAACACATCCCATCCCTCACCACCGCCGAAGGCGGGATCGCGGCGGCGGGCGTCGATCGCCACCACGATGCACTGGCAGCCGAAGCGCTCAGCGCCGCGGGCCACCAGATCGGGATCGCGCACCGCCGCGGAGTTGAGGCTCACCTTGTCCGCTCCGGCCCGCAGCAGCTCGGTGATCCCCTCCACCCCGCTGATCCCGCCCCCCACCGTGAACGGAATCGTCACCGCCTCGGCGGTGCGGCGCACCAGATCGACCAGGGTGGCGCGGCCCTGGTGGCTGGCGGCGATGTCGAGAAACACCAGCTCATCGGCACCGGAGCTGGAGTAGCGGCAGGCCAGCTCGACCGGGTCACCGGCATCGCGGAGGCCGACGAAATTGACACCCTTGACGACCCGGCCATCGGCGACATCCAGGCAGGGAATGATGCGCTTGGCGACCATCCAGAGGCAGCGGCGGGATGGAAGTCAACAATGGCAGAGCTGCCGCAGGAGCTGGGGCCATGGGGCCCGGGCCAGCGGCCTCGACGGGGCTGCAGAGGCTGCCGCCATGGCCGTGGCGCGCCACGACGGCGTGATGGCACGCCATCACGCAATGGCGGCGATCGACGCGCCCTGGGGCCGCTGGGATCCGGCGGCCTTCAGCCCCCTGCGGCCAACGGGGCCAGGGGCGGCGGGTGGGTGCCAAGGGGGCGAAGCCGAGCTCCGCCGGCAGGGCGGATGGCGCGCGGAAGCTTCCTGGGACGGTTGAACCGGCGGACCAGGGCCGACCCGGGCCTGCGATTGCGCCGCTGATAGGGTAACCCGACCCTTCCAGCTCCCGCCCTCGCCATGTCCCAGGCCGCGATCAGCATCGGCTCGAAGGTGCGCATCACCCGGGTCCGCGACCGGATTCCCGCCGATCTGGTCTCCGCGCTCAAGGCCAACCCCACCGGTACCGTCACCGACTACCGCCTCACCGATGGCAAGGGCATCGGCGTGGTCGTGACCCTGGCCAATGGCGCCAGCACCTGGTTCTTCGACGACGAGATCACCCCGGCCTGACGGCGTCGCCCAGGTCCGTCGTCCGCCGCTGAGCCCTAACCAAACCGTGAGCGAGCCCATCGATCCCTCCCGATCCGCCGAATCTGCGCCCGAGGGTGGGGCAGCCCGCCAGATGTTGGGGATGAAGGGGGCCAGCACCACCTCCAACATCTGGAAGATTCGGCTGCAGCTGATGAAACCGGTCACCTGGATTCCGTTGATCTGGGGGGTGCTCTGCGGCGCTGCGGCATCCGGCAACTTCCACTGGCGCGCCCCCGATGTGCTCGCCTCACTGGCCTGCATGCTGATGAGTGGGCCCTTGCTGGCCGGCTACACCCAGACGCTCAACGATTACTACGATCGCGAGATCGATGCGATCAACGAGCCCTATCGGCCGATTCCCTCCGGTGCGATTCCACTGGCCCAGGTCAAGCTGCAGATCTGGGTGCTGCTGATCGCCGGCTTGGCCATCGCCCTCGCCCTCGATCTCTGGGCAGGCCATCGCACGCCCGTGCTTCTTTTGCTGGCCCTGGGCGGCTCATTCGTCAGTTACATCTACTCAGCGCCACCCCTCAAGCTCAAGCAGAACGGCTGGCTCGGCAATTACGCCCTCGGTGCCAGCTACATCGCCCTGCCCTGGTGGGCCGGCCAGGCCCTGTTCGGCCAGCTCACCTGGACCACAGCCCTGCTCACCCTGGCTTACAGCCTGGCCGGTCTCGGCATCGCGGTCGTCAACGATTTCAAGAGCGTTGAAGGCGACAGAGCCCTGGGACTGCGCTCCCTGCCGGTGGCCTTCGGCATTGAGCGGGCCAGCTGGATCAGCGCCGCGATGATCGATGGTTTCCAGCTGGCGATGGTGGCGGTGTTGATCGCGATCGGCCAGCATTTTGCGGCCGTTCTGCTGGTGCTGCTGATCATTCCCCAGATCACCTTCCAGGACATCTGGCTGTTGCGT
Organism: uncultured cyanobacterium; assembly: GCA_903935205.1. Lineage (GTDB taxonomy): Bacteria > Cyanobacteriota > Cyanobacteriia > PCC-6307 > Cyanobiaceae > Cyanobium. Next base: position 122,471 of record CAIZQU010000114.1, read on the forward strand.
GATCCCCTCGCCTACGACGTGAAATATCAGGCCAGCGCCCAACCCTTTTTGGTGCTCGGCATGTTGGTCACCGCCCTGGCCATCGGTCACAGCAGCCTCACCGCAGCGGCGGCCGCGCCGCTCTCCCTTTGACCCGCCTCTCCAGCGGCCGGCGGGGTCGCCGTCGGCAGCCCCGCCCCCAGAGCCCATCTGGGGCGCAGGGGCTCCGGACCCTGCTGATCCCAGGTCTGGCCGCCACGGGCATCGGCGTCGGCGTCGCCCTGGCCCAGACCGCCCTGGTGAGCGGCATCGATCTGCTGCTGCCCGATGCCAGCCGCCTCAGCACCTACAACCGCCCCGGCACGCTCACCGTGCTCGATGCCAACGGCCAGGTGCTGTTCAAAGACGGCCCAGCCACCCGCGAGCGGCTGGTCAGCGGCAAGATGCCGAAGATCATCGAGCGCGCCTTCGTGGCGGCCGAAGATCGACGCTTCTACCAACACGACGGCATCGACAGCGTCGGCATCGCCCGGGCCCTGTTCCGCAACCTGCGCGAGGGTTCGGTCGAGGAGGGTGCCAGCACGATCACTCAGCAGCTGGCCCGCACCGTCTACCTCGACCAGGACCGCACCCTCTGGCGCAAGCTCAAGGAGGCGGCGCTGGCCGGCAAGATCGAACGCCAGCTCAGCAAACCGCAGATCCTCGAGCAATACCTCAATTTCGTTTATCTCGGCTCCGGCGCCTATGGCGTCGCCGATGCCGCCTGGGTCTACTACTCCAAGACCCCCGATCAGCTCACCCTGCCGGAGGTGGCCCTGATCGCCGGTCTGCCACCGGCCCCGTCGGTCTATTCGCCCCTGATCAATCCCGATCTGGCCCTCAAACGCCGCGCCATCGTGCTGCGGCGGATGCGGGAGGCAGGCTTCATCGACGATGCCCAGCTCGATCGGGCCATGGCGGCGCCGCTCGGCCTCAAGCCGGCTGAACCGAAGTTTTACCAGAACCCGGCCCCCTGGTTCATCAGCTGGATGGAGCAGCAGCTGCCCAAGGTGCTGAGCAAGGAGGCGCTTGAGGTGGGCGGCCTGACGATCCGCACCGGTCTCAACAAGGAGTGGCAGACCCGGGCCCAGAGCGTGATCAACCAGGTGGCCGGCGGCGGCGGACTGCAGGGTGCCCTGGTGTCGATGGAGCCGGGCACCGGCCTGGTGCGGGCGATGGTGGGGGGCACCGACTGGAACAAGAGCCAGTTCAACCGCGCCACCCAGGCCCTGCGCTCGCCCGGCTCCACCTTCAAGCTGTTCGCCTATACCGCCGCCATCCAGTACGGCCTGCGCCCCGAAGACACGATCAGCTCGCGGGAGCGTTGCTATCGCGACGGCTACAAGCGCTTCTGCATCCCCGGCTCGGGAACGAGCATGTCGATCGGCCAGGCCCTCACCAATTCGGTGAACCCGGCGGCGGTGGCGCTGGCGGAGAAGGTGGGCTATCCCCGCGTGATCGGTGTGGCACGCAACCTGGGTATCACCGGCGAAATCGGCGAGTACCCGGCGATGGTGCTCGGCTCGAACGAAAAAACGATGCTGGAGATGGTGGCGGCCTACGCGGCGATCAACAACCGCGGCGTTTATGTCGAACCCACACCCTTCGATGAGATCTACGGCCCGGCCGGGGAACTGCTCTGGAGCCGCCGCATCGACGGCAAGCGCCCGCGCCGCGCCGTGCCCAGCGATGTGGCCGACACCCTGATGTCGATGTTGCAGAACGTGGTCAAGGCCGGCACCGGCCGACCGGCGAGTCTGCCCGACCGACCGGCCGCCGGCAAGACCGGCACCGCCGAGGGAGCCCGCGACCTGTGGTACATCGGCTCGATCCCCCAACTCACCACCGCGATCTGGTTCGGCTACGACGCCAACTGGAGGACAGGCAGCAGCAGCGCCACCGCCGCGGCCGCCTGGTATAGCTACATGATCGGCCTGCTCAAGGACATCCCCGTCCAGTCGTTCCCGCCCCGGCCGGTGCTCACCGGCTCGTTCATTCCCTACGTGCCCCCCCGGGGCGCTCGGCCGAACCGGCAGGCCCAGCCCAGCCCCCCAGGTGGCTGGGAGCCCCCCGGCAACCGCAGCGAACGCCAGGAGCGCGAGGAGCGACCGGAGCGGGAGGAGCGCGATCGGGACCGCCCCGCCGACGAGGGCCGCTGGACGCCGCCGGAGCCGGAGGAACCCCGCCGCTCGGAATGGAAAGCCCCGGATCCACCGCGCAACTGGGCCCCCGAACCGCCGGCTCCCGCCCCCTCCCGGCCGGAGCCCGCCCCTTCGCGGCCGGCCCCGGCACCCGCCCCCTCCAGACCCGTGCCGGCTGCCGCGGCGCCGGCGCCAGCCCCAGCACCAGCCGCCGCGCCACCACCGCCTCCGCCACCCTTGCCGGTGGCGCCGCCGCCGCCGGTGTCAGCGCCCCCTCCCCTCCCCTGAGGCGGGTGCATCGATCACTGCGGCATAGAAGCCATCTCCACCCCCGTGGCCTGGCCACCACTGCCGTTCGAGCCGCAGCCGCCAATCGGGCCGGCCATTGAGGAAGGCGGCAATTCGCTCGCCATTCTCCCGCGGTTCCACCGTGCAGGTCGCGTAGACCAGGCAGCCCCCTGGCGCCAGCAGCGGCGCTACCCCCTCCAGCAGCTGGCTCTGCAGCAGCACCAGCTCTGCGATCCGATCCGGATCGATCCGCCAGCGGGCATCGGCGTGGCGGGCCAGGGTGCCGAGGCCGGAGCAGGGAACATCGAGCAGGATCCGATCGAAATGGCCCCGCCACGCCGGCCGCAGGCTGGCCAGGGCCGTGGCATCGGCCTCCAGCGGCCGCAGGATCTCGCTGACCCCGAGCCGCTCGGCATTGGCGGCAACCCGCCGCAGTCGGGCGGCGGAGCGATCGACCGCCCAGACCTCACCAGACCCCTGAAGCAGGGCCGCGATCTGGGTGGCCTTGCCACCAGGGGCGGCGCAGGCATCGAGCACCCGCTGACCAGGCCGTGGGTCGAGCAGGGGCACGATCGCCTGGGCGTGGCGATCCTGCACGCACCAGCGGCCCTCGGCATAGCCCGGCAGCTGGCGCAGGTTTCCGGGGGCATCGCTGAGGGTGAGGCCTTCGGCCAGCTCGGGCAGCGGTTCCGCCCTCACCCCAGCCGCCTCCAGCTCGGCCAGCAGCTGTTCACGGCTGGAGCGCAGGGGATTGACCCGCAGATCGATCGGCGCCGCGGCATTGGCGGCACGGCCGAAGGCCTCCGCCTGCTCCAGCGGCCGCCAGCGCAGCAGCTCCTCAGCCAGCCAGGCGGGAAGGGAGTGGCGCAGGCCGAGGCTGGCGGCCGGATCGGCGGGCAGGTCCAGACCCGTCCAGGGCTCCAGGGTGGTGGGGCCCTCGCTGGCCTGACCGCCCTGGTCGGCACCTGCGGCGTCGCCCCCTGATCTCTGGGCCCTGGCATCGGCGCGCCGCCGCAGCAGCTCCCGCAGCATGCCGTTGACGACCGGCGCCAGCCGCCCCAGGCCGAGCTGCTGCGCCAGGGTGACGCTGGTGTGCACCGCCGCCGCCGCCGGCACCCGCTGGCAGAAGAGCAGCTGATAGAGGCCCAGCTCCAGCACCGAGCGCAGCTTCGGGGGCTGGTCCGCGGCCGACCGGCGCCCGAGGGCATCGATCCAGGCCTGCAGCAACCGCTGCTGGCGCACGCAGCCGTAGGCCAGCTCGGTGGCCAGACCCCGGTCTGCGGCGGCCAGGCCACTGGGGCCGAGGAGCCGCTCCAGGGCGATGTCGGCGTAGGCACCGCCCTGAACCGCCTGCAGCACCCGCCAGGCCAGCAGGCGGGGGGGCAAGCCGGCGGGAAGGGCAGAAGCCTGGTGCCTGGAGGAGCCGACCAAGGGCGCAGGGGGCAAGGAGGAACCAGAGCTAACGCAGCGCCCCCATGCGATGCCAGCCTGGCCCCGATCGCACCCCTGCCGCCGATGCCCCTGCTGCCCCGCCGCTTCGAGCGCCTCAGGGCCGTGCTCGATCGCCGCATGGGCGACCTGACGGTGCTGCTGGAGCAGGTGGACAAACCGCACAACCTCTCCGCCATCCTGCGCAGCTGCGATGCGGTGGGGGTGCTGGAAGCCCATGCGGTCTGCCTGGCGGGGCGGATGCCCACGTTCAACACCACCGCCCAGGGCAGCCAGAAATGGGTGCCGCTGCATGTGCATCCCGATAGCGCCACGGCCCTGGCGGGTTTGCGGGCGCGGGGCTTTCGCATCTACGGCACCCATCTGGCCAGCGAAGCCCGCGACTACCGCCAGTGCGACTTCACCGGACCGACGGCGTTCGTGCTGGGGGCAGAGAAATGGGGCCTGAGTGAGGAGACCGCCGCCCTGGTGGATCAGCCGATCTTCATCCCGATGCACGGGATGGTCCAGTCGTTGAATGTGTCGGTGGCCACGGCCACCCTGCTGTTCGAGGCCCTGCGCCAACGCGAGGTCGCCGGCCTGCTGCCGCAGGCGGGAGAGGGAGTGCCGGCCGGGCGGTACCAGACGCTGCTGTTTGAGTGGGCCTACCCGCAGGTGGCCGCCTGGTGCCGGCGCCAGGACAGGCCCTACCCGCCCCTCGATGGCGAAGGGGCGATCGCCGAGGAACTGCCGCGGCAGCTGCGGCTGCGCTGCTGAGCGGGTGGACAGGCGAGATTGGGGAAAAGATCGCTGACACAAGCTGCTGATGGGCAGCAAACCATCCCGATACTGAGACTTCCATCCTGGGACTATGGAGCCACCCATGGCCATGGCCACAACCGTACTGACGATTGCCGCAGGAGTGCAGGTGATTGTGCCGGACTCAATCGAGTCGCTCACCACCTATGTGCTGAAGGAGCAGCAGGATTGGTTTGAAGAGGAGATCAAAGTTGTCCGGAACATGCTTCAGCCTGGAGACGTTGTGATCGATATCGGTGCAAACCATGGAGTCTACGCACTATCGATGGCCAAGGCAGTCGGCGCCACGGGTCGCGTTGTGGCATTTGAACCAGCCACACAGACGAGAACCCTGCTGGAAGCGAGCGCAAGGCTGAATGGCTTTGATCAGCTCATCGTCGATCATCGTGGCGTGGCCGAAAAGAGCGGCGTGGCCTTTCTTAGCATCGATAATCAGTGTGAACTGAATCAGATCGCAACCAGCGATTCGCCTGTTTCTGCTGTTGAATCCATTGAGCTTACCAGCCTGGATGACTGGCTCGAATCCAGCCCGCCTCAGCGCCCGATCCGCCTCATCAAGATCGATGCTGAAGGACAAGAAATGAACATCCTTCGAGGCGCCGAGAAATTGCTTGAGAAGCACTCCCCCTTGATCCTTTATGAAATCAGGCATGACCTCCATCTGCACTTCGAGCTGGTCGAAGCATTTGCCAGTCACGGCTATCAAAGCTACCGACTACTTCCAGGCCCCCAGCTCCTGGAACCGTTTGCAGCTAATCAGCCATACGATGCGTTTCTTCTAAATCTGTTTTGCTGCAAACCTCAGACCGCAAGGGCGCTGCAGGAGCAGGGCAGGCTCGTTCTTCCCGCCGAGGTCGGCCGTTCAGCCAGGCAATCGCAGACAGCGATTGAGCGTGTTGAGGATGCCTATGGTTGGCAGAGAACTTTAAAGCAATTTCCCTATGCACAGCACCAATGGCCGCTGTGGTTGAAAAATTCAGAAGCATCTGCCGCCGCTGCCATCCCACTCGCCCTGCATGCCTTGAGCATGGATCCAATGCAGTCCCCGGCAGACCGTGCTCTGGCACTTCATCAAAGCGTGCAGCAGCTGCACCAACTCTGCATTAGCACGGAATCGCCGCTCTATCTTTCCTCCTTGGCAAGGGCCGCTCGTGATGCCGGAGAACGCAGGTTGGCCGTCGAGGCTCTCGACAGCCTCATCAACGCACTACCTTGGCTGAGAGATGAGGATTTTCAAGCACCTTTCCTATCACCGCTCGCCCGTTTCGACATGATAAGCACGAAGGATTCGCTGCAGAAATGGCTGATTGCTGCAGCGATCGAGGCCCATGAGGAGCTTCGCCACCATTCTTCTTTCTTCAGCAACTCGCTGTTTCGAGACAGACTGGTTTACGCCCTCGATCTCGGCTATGAAAGCGAGCCATTGCTGCGGCGCCTCAACCTGATCAATCGCCGATTTTCTGCCAGCTGACTTTGATCAGCGGTGATTGGTACCGCCACCGCTGAGCCACTGCTCCAGCCCCTCGCCCAGAAAGGAGAGGCCGAGCACGAGCACGAACATCGCCAGCCCCGGGAACAGGGCGGTCCACCAGATGCCGGTGGGAACCGCCGTCAGCGCCTGCTGCAGATCGCCCCCCCACTCGGGAATGGTTTCCGGCAACCCCAGGCCCAGAAAACCGAGGCCCCCGAGCACCAGCACCGCATCGGCGGCGTTGAGGGTCAGGAGCACGGGGACAGAGGTGATCACATTGCGCAGCAGGTAGCGGCGCAGGATCCAGAGGGGGCCTGCCCCCAGGGAACGGGCGGCCTCGACGAACAGCTCGGCCTTGACCTGGGCGGTCTGATTGCGGACCACCCGGAAGTACTGGGGCACATAGACGACACACAGGGCCGCAGCGGCGTTCGGCAGACCCCGGCCGAGCAGGAAAGCGAGCACCACCGACAGCAGCAACACCGGCAGGGTGTAGAGGGTATCCATCAACAGCACCAGAATCCGGTCGACCCACCCCCCCAGGTAACCGCTGACCATGCCCAGGGGAACGCCGATCAGCAGGGCCAGCACCAGAGCGATCGCCACCACCTGGAGCGCCACACCACTGCCGGCCAGGGTGCGCACGCAGACATCGCGTCCGAGCCGGTCAGTGCCGCACCAATGGGCCAGGGATGGCGGAGCCTGAATGGGATTGGCAAGACCGGCGTTGGGATCATTGAGCACGCCGAGATGAATCAGGGCCGGCGTCAGCAGGGCTGCCAACCCGTAGGCGATCAGGATGCCGATGCCCCAGCGTGCCATGCGCAGCGACAGGCTGGGCTTCTGCTGTGCGGGGCGGGATGGGAACCATCGGGAAAAAATCACCGGCCTGCAAGGAAACTCAACCATTTTGAAGCAAGGTCAGAATGGCTAAGGTGCTGCTGCCTGGCCCGTAGGCCATCACACCCCTCACCCAGGAGGCCCGCCGACCCCAAGCTGTCGCCGCTCTTGTGCCGCCAGGCCCAGACCGGTCGCCGGCCAAGCCCTTGAGCAGGGATATGGTTTCACGAATCGATTTTGTGTCGCTGTGTAGAACGACTGTGTATGCGTTGTCGGATCCAGCTTGAACTTTTGCGTCAGTTGCGGCTGCGTCAAGGGAGCCAGAGGGGTTTCACTCTGGTTGAACTGTTGATTGTCGTCGCTGTCGTCGGTTTGCTCGCCGCCGTGGTCCTTCCCACCTTTCTGGAAGCCCGAACCGCTGCCCAGGCCGGTGCCAACATCGGCCAGGCCGTCGGCCTGGCCAAGGAATGCGCCATTTTCGTCGCCTCAGGCGGCGTGGGTCCCAATCCTGATGAGAGTCACTGTAACGCCAGCTCCGGCGGCTCCTTCACCGCCACCTGGAGCCCTGCCATGACTGGGGAACTGCTCTGCCTGGGAAAGCAATCCCCTCCGGGATCGTCGCGGGCGACGATCACGGTCGACATCAACGGAGCGATGGCCTGCACGTTCAGCTGAGACCATCCGCGCAAACCCGGACAGGGCCAGGAGGCCCAGAGGTGCATCCAGCCAGATCCGGGTCCAGCTGTTCGCTGGCAGCTCAGTAGCGCCCTGGCGCCAGCAAGCGAACAGCGGTGCCATGGGCCTGCCCTGAGCATCCCTTCAGCGCTCCCGGAGATTCTGGATCGAGAGAGCCGATCGGAACGCCAAGGCACCTTCCCCCCGGCAATCTGAGGCCGCAGCACAGACTGGTCTGCTCGTCGCCACCGCCAGCAGACCTGAGACAGCTGACGAGGGAAGCGAGGGGAAACGATGCATTTTCCAGAAACCATTTCGTTATCCGTGCATTTTCCAGGAACCATTTCGTTATCCGTCATCACTGGCACTATCAACGCCGGCGACCCCAGGCCAGACGGCAAGGGCGATGGAGTTGATCACACAGCGATCCCGATCCACAGCGAATAGCCAGTACGGATACCCCGACCGATTCCGGCCAAGTGTTTCAACTTGAAAACCAGCCAGCAGGGTTACCGACAAGAGGGCTACACGTGCTCTAGTGTTGGTGGGGCTGTTGTTTTCAAACTCATGCGCACCAAAACCCAACTTGAGCTGCTGCGCCAGCTGCGCCAGCTGCGCCAGCGCAAGGGCCTTGCCAAAGGCTTCACCCTGGTTGAGTTGTTGATCGTCGTGGCGATCGTCGGCATTCTTTCCGCCGTCGTTCTGCCCCGATACATCGGAGCCCGCAGCTCCGCCGCCGCTGGTGCATTGATCGGTCAGGCCGTCGGCCAGGCCAAGGAATGCGCCACCTTCATCGCCTCCGGCGGTGTTGGCAGCAATCCGAGCACCAGCAACTGCAGCACCAGCGCCGGAACCTATGCGGTCAGCTGGTCCCCTGCTGTGAGCGGCCTCAACTGCCTCAACGCCAGCAGCGGCACCAGCACCAGCACCCGTGCCTCCATCGCGATTGATTCCAGCGGCGTGATGACCTGCACCTTCTCCTGAGCCTATCCCCTGCCCATCCGAAGCCAGCCCTGGCCAGCGCCAGGGCGATGGCCCGATGGAAAGCCCTCAGTGGAGGGCTTTTTTCATGGCTGAATGACCCAGCCCCCCAGAGCCGCCATGGCCACGATCCAGTTGGCCCCGACCAGCCGGCGGCCCGTGGCTCAGGCCCCAGGCCGCGGCCCCCTACTGGACTGGGCCGCCATCGCCAGGAAGGCCTGTTCGAGGGCCCGGCTCAGATCGGCCCCGTCAAACAGGGGGCTGGCCAGCACCTCCTGGGACAGGAGCGGTTTGTTGCGACGCAGGGCGGGCAGATCGGCACAGAGCCCCGCCACGATCGCCCCGCAATGCTCGGGGGTATCGGCGATCCATTCCGGCCGGCCCAGGCCCCGGAGAAGCGATGCACTCATCCGAGCCGAGGTGCAGCCTCCCCGGATCGCCACCAGCGGAACTCCCATCACCAGGGCATCAAAGCCGGTGGTGGCGCTGCTCCAGGGGGTGGCATCCAGGGCCACATCGATGCGGTTGTAAAGGGCCATGTGCTCCGACCAGCCGTCGACGGAGCTCAACAGTGTGATCCTCTCGGCCGCCACCCCGCCGCGGCCAAGGCTGTCGATGATCCGCTGGCAGATCTCGGGATCGGCCACGCTGCGGTCCTTGATCAGCAGGCGAGCCGTCGGCAGAGCCTGGAGGGCAGCCAGCCAGTAGGCCAGGGTTTCCTCCCGCACCTTGGACAGCTGGTTGAAGGAGCCGAGCACGGGCTGGTCGCCCTCGACCTCGCTACGCACCTCCGGCTGGTTGGGATCGCGCTGGGCGGCGAGCCAGGGGCGAGGCAGGCGCCAGAGCCTCTCGACGAACTGGGGGGCGAAGCTCTCCGGCACGGTCTCCTCGTCGCCGATGAACCAATCGATCGTGTCCAGGCCCGTGCTGGCGTGGTAGCCGATGTAGTGGCATTGGACCGGCGCCAGACGCTCGGCCAGCAGGTGGATACCGCCGTCGCGAGTGAAACCGGAGGTCTCCACCAGAATGTCGAGCTGGCGGCTGCGGATCAGGTTGCGGGCCTGGCCGTCGGCCATGCCCTTGAGCAGCGACACATGCTCCACCTGGGCCGCCATCCATTCCGCCCGGGCCTCGAAGCGGCGGGACATGGCGAACAGCTCCACCGCAAAACGACGGCGATCCACATGCTCCAGGAAGGAGCTGAGGAAGGCGCCCACCACGTGGCTGCCGATTTCGGCCGACAGAAAACCGATCCGCAGGCGATCGTCGCCGGGAGACAACGCAGGGGCGGCCGTGGCCGGCAGGGATCCGCTGGCCGGATCGAAGCGGGAGAGCGCGAGATCGCTGGGGTCCTGACCGGGGGAGATCAACCGGGTTCGCTGGGGCTGGCGACGAACCAGGGCCCAGTAGCGGCTGGCTGTCTCCAGCATGGCGGGAGCCAGGGCTTCGGAGGCGATCGAGTAGCTGAACAGCTGGATCAGATAGGCGCCATGGCCATTGGGCTGTTGCTGCAACCAGCGGTCGATCCAACGGATCGAACCCTCCAGATCCCCCTGGGAGCGCATCGCCGAAGCGAGATTGCAGTGAAGAGCATCGCTCCTGGGGGCGAGGTCAAGACCGGCCCGGAACTGGGCCATGGCCTGGCTGAACTCACCCCGGTCGAAATGACAGAGGCCCAGATAATTGAAAACATGGTAATGAGTGGGATCCAGTTCAATCGCCCTCTGGAAGAAGGTCATGGCCTGGGAGATGTCACCGATCGACTGCAGGGCCATGCCAGCCATCAGGATCGGGCGCACATCCTGAGGGCACTCCGCGATCAGGGGCAACAACAGCATCAGCGACTGGTCCGCCTGGCCACAGACCAGCAGGGCGAGGGCCACCCCGATGCGGAGATCAACGTTGGTGGGCGCCTGGGCCAGGGCCATCTCATACAGCGCCAGGGCCTCATCGATCCGACCCTGCAACCGCAGCATCTCGCCGAGGGCGAAGCGAGCCAGCCCGCCGGTCCCATGGTCCGGGAGAGCGCGCAGCACTTGCTCGCCAGCATCGGGATCGCCCTGATCCGCCAGCAGGCCGGCGAGGGTCGTGGCGGCCGCGACATAGGCGGGGTTGAGCACCAGAGCCTGGCGGGAGGCAGCGATGGCCTCCTCCATCACCGCCATCTGATCCTGATCCTGCTCGGTGGGGCCATCGCCGCTCAACGCGGCGCTGTCACTGGCTGCGGGGGGCTGCCACTCCCGCAGGGCCACCGAGAGATTGTGCCAGGCCTCGGCGATGCTGGGATCGCTGGCCAGGGAGCGCCGGAAGGCCGCGATGGCCTCCTGGCCGCGGCCCAGCTGGTGAAGCGCCATGCCGTAGTTGACCAGGCAACGGGCATGGGAGGGATCCAGGGCCAGGCCCCGCTCCAACCAGGGGATGGCCTGTTCAGGCTGCTGGCGCTGGAGGGCGATGGCGCCGAGATTGCTGAACAGGCGGCAATCGCTGCAGCCGGCCGCCAAGAGTCCGTCGTAGATCGTTTCGGCCCGTTGGCGATCACCGGCCCTGAGAGCTGAGAGGGCTTCGGACAGTTGGGGCTCCCAGGGGCTGGCAGGCCCGGCCTGGGGGGAGCTGGAGGGATGGGGGGAGGGACCGGTGACCATGCAACCGTTGGCGCCGAAGAGACTGTTCGCCGGCGGGAACGGCTCGTCTGCAACAGCGGCAGGTTAGCGACGGTCGCAGCGCCAGGATGGCCGTGGCGGCCGGAAGCAGCGCTGGAAAGGAGGCGGGAGCGGCAGAGATCAAGGCATCAAGGCGCTCGATGCTGATCGTGCCCCCGGAACTGGTGGCGAGATCGGGCGATCAACACAGGATCATTGGTGCTGGATCATCGGCACAGAATGAAAGAGCATGGGCGCTGCTGATCCAGGGTAGGGAGAGGCGGATCACCCTGGATCGCTTGACAGGCAGGCAGCGCAAGGAACAGCGGAGGCTTGCATGGCTCGATTGGCATCTGCGATGGCGGCGGATTCCTTCGTGCAGGAAGAATCACCGGCTGAGCTGCTGAGCCTCTGCTCCAGTGAGCTCGCCGCTAGACGGATAGATGACATGGAGCGTCATAGCAGCGTGACCCGCCTAGAACCGGTCCGCAGCAAAAAGCCGCTCGCTGCATGGCCAGAGGAGCGGATCGTGAATGGCGGCGCTGGCGTCCCCGCGAGTGGTGTAATTCCCCCGGCACCCCCACCCCTGCGTAGCCGGGGTGGGGCGCGCACCTCAGGCGATCGGCTCCACGGCTGACGTTGCAAGGGGTGGGCAGGCCCGTTTCCCTGGTTCGAGTACCA
>CAIZQU010000115.1 GCA_903935205.1 uncultured cyanobacterium
CAATCCATGAATTAACCTCCTGCGTTGAATAATTATTTTCTTCCCAGCCCCATTCCTCCAGTAGTTTGCTTCCGGCTGGCGTTTTCCGCATATTATATAAATCTGAAATGATAAAAGTGTTCTTTTCGCAAACGCGTGTCATCAGCTTGTCTTCGCTGATTGGCTTTTGAAGATCTCTTCTTATGGGTTTATTGCTATCCTTGCGCCTGGTGTCATGATGCTTTAGCAAGTATCTAGTCATATCCTTATCTTGTGTTACAAGTGAAATCGTCGCTCGGTGATAGCCAATGCCTGGATGAGAATGCAGGGTTTCTAGTGTGATTGTAAGAATATCAACGAGATTCTGCTGTTTAAGCAAATCACTCTTAAAGTTATTGAGAAGCTGCTTGTTCTTGATCTTGGCAACAATGGACTCGATCTGTAATCTTAGAAGCAGAAGGCTAACGGGTTTTGCCAGAAGATAGCTCTTGCCCAAAAGCTCATCTTTGATCTTTTGTATGCTTGGATTCTGTTCGTCTTCTTCCAGAAAGCTTGTCATTAAATGATCCAGTACAATAATGCAACCCGCGTGCAGGCTCTTATCGGTTTCGATTCTTTTGGCGATGTCGATAATCGATCTCAGCTCGGGCAACTTGATATGACTTTTATCATGACACCAGAGGATGATGGCATTGATGTCTGAGGGGGAGGGAATAAGTTCACTCGGTTTGCAATCAATCTGTTCAGCCTGTATTGTCTTTTTAACGACATCAGCGCCCTCCAGATTCGTGCAGTATTCGACAACTTTATTGTATTCGTCATCGTTTGCTGGCTGATTTCTGAGTGTGATGATCAGGATCGTCGTGTTACTCATTTTCCGTGAAAATATATGACTTGAAAGTAGCGATGCCAGCCTTGACGGAAATCCTGCTGCAACATATCTTCATGGCAAGTGTTAAGCCCTTTGCGCTTCATGGGGAGCTGGATCTGGATCTGATCCCCTGGGCGTTCAAGCGGCCTGTGCGGCGCACTGTTCTAATGCACTTGCAGACGGAGAACGATGTAAAGCCACATCTTGCCCGTCAATACATCGCCTCTACATTCCTATCGGCTTGGCCGAGTCCCTGGCTTTGGTCCCTCTGCAGGCCTTCCTCGGCCCGGGATGGCGATGGGGCCCTCACTACGCCAGTGGTGCACCAGCCATGGACGCACCCCCGGCTTAAGGGAGCACAGCATTCAGAGAATCTGATCGAGAAACCGCCGCGACCGCTCCTGGCTGGGGTTGGTGAAGAAGGTCTCCGGGTCGGCCACCTCCACCACCTCGCCTTCGGCCATCAGCACCACGCGGCTGGCCACCTGGCGGGCGAACTTCACCTCATGGGTGACCACCACCATCGTGATGTGCTCGGCCGCCAGGCTGAGCATCACATCGAGCACCTCCCGCACCATCTCCGGATCGAGGGCGCTGGTCGGTTCATCGAACAGCAGGATGCGGGGCTCCATGCACAAAGCCCGGGCAATCGCCACCCGCTGCTGCTGGCCGCCGGAGAGCTGGCCGGGAAACTTGCTGGCCTGCTCGGCGATGCCCACCCGCCGCAGCAGCGCCATCGCCTGCTCCTTCACCTCCGCCTTGGGACGCTTGCGCACCAGCACCGGCGCCAGACAGAGGTTGTCGAGCACCGTGAGGTGGGGAAAGAGGTTGAACTGCTGAAACACCATCCCCACCTCCCGCCGGATCGCATCGATCTGGCGCAGGTCGTTGGTCAGGGCGATGCCATCGACCGTGATGCTGCCCTTCTGGAAATCCTCCAGGGCGTTGAAGGTGCGGATGAAGGTGCTCTTGCCCGAACCCGATGGCCCCATGATCACCACCACCTCGCCCCGCTGCACGGTCAGGTCGCAGCCGCGCAGGGCATGGAAGCCGTTCGGGTACCACTTCTCCACACCCCGCGCCTCGATCATCAGATCGCCCGAGCCGGTGGTGGGGGCGGGGCTGCGGCTGCTGGTCGGGCTCATGGCGGGGAGGGCTGGAACCGGGGTTGGTGAGGGGGTGAAGCGGGAGTGGAAGCGGCCGGGGGCTGGGCTGCAGCGCCGGCCGGGGGCTGGTGGTGCCGCCCGGGCCTGGAGCCGGTGGGGCGATTCAGCCCGATCGGGCCAGGGCCGCCGGATCGAGCCGTCGCTCCAGGGCCCGGCTGCCCAGACCGAGGGCGGCGCAGCAGCACCAGAACAGCACCGCCAGGGTGAAGTACACCTCGGCGTTGCGCCCCAGAAAGGCCGGGTTGGCCATCACCGTTCGGGCCGTGCCGAGCAGTTCCATCAGGCCGATCAGCGACAGCAGGGTGGTGTCCTGCAGCAGGGAGATGAACTGGCCGACCATGCTCGGCAGGGCCACCCGCAGGGCCTGGGGCAGCACCACGCTGGCGAAGGCCTGGGGCAGCGACATCCCCAGGGAGCGGGCCGCCTCCAGCTGGCCCCGCGGCACCGCCGCCAGGCCGGAGCGCACGGCTTCGGCCAGATAGGCCGCGGCAAACAGGGTCAACACCCAGGCCGCCCGCCAGACCCGCTCCGGTGCCATTCCGCCGGGCAGCAGGAAGCCGAGCATGTTCTGGCCCAGAAACAGCAGGGTGATCAGGGGGGCGCCGCGGATGAACTCGATGTAGAGCACCGAGCCCCAGCGCAGCAGCGGCAGCTCACTGCGCCGCCCCAGGGCGAGCAGCACCCCAAGCGGGAAGCAGAGCAGGATCGCGAAGCTGGCCTCCAGCAGGGTGAGCATCAATCCGCCCCACTCCGAGGAAGACACCGGGCTGAGGCCCAGGCCGCCGTGGATCAGCACCATCCCCAGCAGATAGAGCAGTGGCAGCCCCAGGGGCAGCAGGCGTTTCAGCAGGGGGGGCAGGCCCGGTCCGAACCGTCCCGCCAGCCAGCGCCAGAGCAGCAGCAGCGCCGTGATCCCCCACCAGCGCAGCTGCACCGCCCCGCTCAGCCCCAGGGCCAGGGGCAGGCCCAGGGCCAGCAGGGCGAGCAGCACCGCCGCGATCCGGTCATTGCGGGGCCAGAGCACACCCACCCGGTCGGGCCGGGGGTGGGAGCGCAGCATGCCCCAGGTGATGCCGGTGGCCACCGCCAGCAGGGCGGTCAGCAGCCAGAGGCGCCACTGCTGCTCGATCGGGTAGCGGCCCAGGGCGAACAGGGTGCTGTTGGCCCGCACCACCGCCCATTGGGCCTGGCCCAGGGCCCAGCGGAGGAAGCCGGCGCCGCCGGCGCCGATCAGGCCCAGCAACACCAGGGTGATCAGGCCATCGACCTTGCTGGCGAACAGTTCGTGGCGCAGGCGCCGCAGCAGGGTGTCCATCTCAGCGCTCCCGGATCTGGACGAGGCGGTTGAGGCCATTCATCAGCAGTGAGATCAGCAGATCGAGGGCCAGGTAGGTGCCCAGCAGCAGCAGCACCACCTCCACCGCCCGGCCGGTCTGGTTGAGGGTGGTCTCAGCCACGGAATAGAGATCGGTGAAGCCCACCGCCACCGCCAGGGAGGAGTTCTTGGCGAGGGAGATGTACTGGGTGTTCAGGCCCGGCACGATCACCCGCAGGGCCTGGGGCAGCACCACCTGGCGCAGGGTCTGGAACCAGGAGAGCCCCAGGGAGGAGGCCGCCTCCCACTGGCCCTTGGCCACCGCCGCGATGCCGCCCCGCACCACCTCGGCGATGAAGGCGGAGGAGTAGGCGATCAGGCCGGTGAGCAGGGCGGCGAACTCCACCGAGAAGCGGAGCGGTGCCTGCCAGACCCCGTTGACCAGCTGGGGACCGATCCAGCCGGCGGCTCCGAAACCGGCCAGATACAGGCCTGATTTGGCCAGCACCACCCCCGGCAGCTGCAGGGCGGCCCGGCCGTTGGGCAGGGCCAGGAAGACGACGAAATACCAGAACACCAGCTGCAGCAGCAGCGGGATGTTGCGCACCACCTCCACATAGACCCGAGTCAGACCCCGCAGCAGGCCATTGCCGCTGAACGAGGCCATCCCCAGCAGGGTGCCGATCAGGGTGGAACCCACCAGGCCGGTGAGCACCACCCGCAGCGTGTTGACCAATCCCGCCAGCAGGCCGCGCCAGTAGGGATCGCTGGCCTGGAAGGGGAGCAGCGTTTCGGCGATGTCGAAACCGGCGGGCTGACCGAGCCAGTTCCAGCTGAGCAGCAGGCCGGCGGCGGTGAGGTTGCGGATCAGGTTGGCGAGCAGAAACGCCACCACCACCAACACCGAGAGCCCAACCCCCCCCTGCACGAGCCAGGGGAGGACGCGGCGATCGCGCCACCAGGGAACAAGCTCCTGACCCGCCGGGCCGGCCGGACCGGCGCTGGTGGAGGACTGGGGCGAGGGCAGCGGCATCAGCGGAACGGCGGCGCGTAGATCAGGCCGCCCTGCTTCCACTGGCGATTGACGCCCCGATCGAGCTTGAGGCGGGAGCCAGGGCCGACATTGCGATCAAAGATTTCGCCGTAGTTGCCGACCGCCGCGATGATCTTCGCCACGAAATCGGCGGGCAGGCCGAGCTGCTTGCCGAATTCACCCTCCACCCCGAGGAAGCGGCGCAGGTCCGCCTGGTTGGTGTTGGCCTTGGCCTCCGCCACCTTGGCCGCGATGGTGGCCTTGCTGATCCCCAGCTCCTCGGCCTGGAACAGGGCGTAGACGGTCCAGCGCACGGCGTCGGCCCAGACCGGATCGGCGTTGACGGTGGCCGGCGCCAGCGGCTCCTTGCTCATCACATCCGGCAGCAGGGTGTGGGCGTCGGGCTGGGGGAAGCTGCTGCGCTTGCCGGCCAGCTGGGAGCGGTCGGAGGTCACCGCCACGCAGCGGCCCTGCAGGTAGGCGGCGTAGGTCTGGTCACCGGTCTGGAACTTGAGCGGCGTGTAGGCGATGTTCTGCTCGCGCATCCGGTCCGCCAGGTTGAGCTCGGTGGTGGTGCCGCTCTCGACGCAGATCGGCTTGCCCGCCAGATCCTTGAGGGTACGGATGCCGCTGGCGGTGGGGGCCATCACCCCCTGGCCGTCATAAAAGGTGGGGGGGGCGAAATTGAGGGCGTTGCCGCCCGCCGCATCGCGGCTGAGGGTCATGGTGGTGTTGCGGGAGAGCAGGTCGATCTCACCGCTGGCCAGGGCCGCGAAGCGCTCGCTGGAATTGAGGTTGCGATATTCCACCTTCTCCGGATCGCCGAACAGCGCCGCGGCCATCGCCTTGCAGACATCCACGTCCAGGCCGCTGTAGCGCCCATCCGGCCCGACGAAGCTGAAGCCCGGCAGCGAACCATCCACCCCGCAGATCAGCTTGCCGCGGGCTTTGATCGTGGCCATCTTGGCGCTCTGCACACCGCTGCCGCCATCGGGAGCGCAGGCGCTGAGCAGGCCTGGCAGCAGGGCCAGGGGGGCGGCCAGGGTGGCGAAACGACGTAGCGCAAGCGGACGAAATGCTGTGGGGAGACGCATGCCGGAATCGAACCTTCGCAGGGATCTTCTCATGGTTGGCAAGGGGCCGCCGGTCGGGTTGGGGGGAGCCGGGCGTCTGCACCGCCGCTGGTGCGGCCGGATCCCGGCCCGGCCAGCGGAGCCGAGGCGGACCGGAGGGCGGCGAATGGTTCCAACGGCGACTGGCGGATCGCCTCCGCTGTCCCGATGATGGAGGCTCTGTGTTCGGTCGGTGATGGCGGCGCCCAGCGCCGAATCCGTTCCCCCCTCCGCCCCCCGGTCCGCAGCCGACAACGGCGGGGCGAGCCTGGCCGCAGGGGGCTCCACGGCCCCCCAGGCGGCGGGCGAGGGGGCCAGCGCGGGGGACTCAGGCATCCCTGCAGGTGCGGCAAGCTCCGGGGAGACAGCGGGCCGCTTCGGCCTTGCCCGCGGCTGGAGTGGCCTGGGGGCCTGGCTGCGCCGCCCGCCGGTCTCCGATGACAGCCAGCTGCCCTGGCTGGTGCTGCTGGTGGGCCTGCTGTTCACCACCCTGGTGGTGGAGCACAACCGCCGCCTCAACCAGGAAGCCCACGGCCGCATCGCCCACGCCCTGTTGGACGACGTGGCCGACGCGATCCAGGTGAAGCTTCAGCAGGACATCGAGACCGTCAACGGCGTGGCCGGCCTGTTCAATGCCGCCGGTGCGGTGAGCCGCCAGGACTTCCGCCGTTATGTGGCCTCCCTCAACCGCGAGCAGCAGACCCTCAACGGCATCCAGGGCATCGGCTTCACCCGCTTCCTGCGCGAATCCCAGCGTCAGGCCGTGGAGGCCGAGGTGCGCGCCGAGGGTTTCAGCGACTTCCGGATCCGCCCGGAACCGGCGCGTCCCTTCCTCTCGACGATCCTCTACCTGGAGCCCTTCGATCTACGCAACCAGCGGGCCTTCGGCTTCGACATGTACAGCGAGGCCGTCCGCCGTGAGGCGATGGATCGGGCCGCCCTCTCGGGCCTGCCGGCGATGTCCGGCAAGGTGACGTTGCTGCAGGAGACCAGCACCGGCATCCAGGCCGGGGTACTGATGTATGTGCCGATCTATCGGCCCGGGGTGCTCACCGTGCCCCGCTCCACCGCCGATTACCCGCAGAAGCTGGAGGGTTGGGCCTATTCGCCGCTGCGGGTGGGGGATCTGGTGCAGGCCGCCCTGGCCACGGTCAACAATCCCGATCTGACCGGGGCTTCCCTGCTCGTCTACGACGGCGAGCGGGCCGAGCCGGAGCGGCTGATCTATGCCCGGCCGCACCAGGACGGCACGCCCAGGCTCCGGGAGGGGCACCTGCAGCCGATCAGCACCGCCGGCCGCAGCTGGCTGATCGGCATCCAGCTCAGCCCCCGCCAGATCCCCGCCAGCGGTTTCAGCCGGGATCTGGCCCTGCTCGCCCTGGCCGGTGGCCTCACCACCACGGTCGCGACCCTGGTGACCCAGCTGCTGGTGGCCGGCAACAGCCGCACCCGCGCTGCCCTGGCATCGGCGGAACAGGCCCGCAACGACCTGGCTTTGGCGGCGGTGGTATTCGAGGCCAGCCCCCAGGCGATCGTCGTCAGCGACCCCCAGGGCCGGGTGATCTCCGCCAACCAGAGCTTTGCCCGGGTCACCGGCTACACGGGCACCGAAATCCAGGGCCGCACCCTCAGCCTGCTCAAATCCGGCCGCCATGACGCCAGCTTTTACGCCGGCCTCTGGCAGTCGGTGCAGGAGCGCGGCTTCTGGCAGGGGGAGATCTGGAACCGGGTGCGCCACGGCGAGGTGCGGCGCCATGAGCTGAGCATCACGGCGGTGCGCAACAGGGCGATGGCGGTGATCCACTACGTGGGCATGATCCAGGACATCAACGAACGCCATCAGGCCCAGGAGCAGGTGCGCCACCGCGCCCTCCATGACCCCCTCACGGGCCTGGCCAACCGGGCCCTGCTGCTGGAGCTCTCGGAACAGGCCTTCTCCCTGGCGGATCGCCACCGTCACGGGGTGGCGCTGTTGTTCCTCGATCTCGATGGCTTCAAGCCGATCAACGACCAGCACGGCCATGCCGTCGGTGATCGGGTGCTGCAGGCGGTGGCGCGGCTGGTGGTGGGGGCGATCCGCGCCTCCGACACCCTGGCCCGGCTCGGCGGCGATGAATTCGTGGTGCTGGTGCCGCGACTGATCGGCAGCGATGAGGAGCTGGCTGCGGTCGCTCGCCGCATCCGGGCGGCGGTGGAGGCGGTGGCGGAGGAGATCGGCGAAGCCGCGGGGCTTTCGGTGAGCATCGGCATCGCCTTCTCCCCTGAACATGGCGAGAGCGTGGAGCAGCTGATGGCTGCGGCCGATGCGGCCATGTACCGGGCCAAGCGCAACCGGGACCAGCCGGTGCAGCTGGCCGAGCCGGCCCGCTCGGGCGGGCGGCCGGCCGGCTCAGGGGTCAACCGGGAAGAATCACCCGGTTGATCACGTGCACGATGCCGTTGTCGCAGGCGATGTCGGCGCTGAGCACGGTGGCGTTCTTCACCTCGAATGGATCGGCTCGCCGAATCGCGACCGGCGCCCCCTCCAGGCTCGGCCATTCGGGCTGGTCGATCAGCTGCTCGCGGCGATAGGCGCCGGCGAGCACGTGGTACTTGAGGATCCGGGCCAGCTGGGGCACGTTATCGACCAGGGTCTGGACCGTGCCTGGGGGCAGGGCGGCGAAGGCGTCATCGACAGGGGCGAAGACGGTGAAAGGGCCCGGGCTCTCCAGGGCGGCGGTGAGCCCGGCCACCTCGACGGCGGTGAGCAGGGTGTTGAAGCAACCCGCACCCCTGGCGGTTTCGATGATGGTGGCCATGGCGACGTTCAGCGGTAGTTCTGGGTCTGGATGGCGCCGAGCCGGGCCTCGGGGCGGAGGAAGCGATCCATCTGGGCCTCGAAGAAGCGGCGGTTGGCCATCAGATGCTCGGGATCGCTGTCGTCGAGCGGATAGAGCAGGGCGCAGCGCAGGGCCTGGATCACGGCGGAGGTGACGTTGTACATCGAGCGCTGGAAGGTGATGCCCAGTTGGATCAGGACATCCTCCTGGCCGCGGCGATGCTGCTGGTAAAGAGCGGTCAGATAGGGCGGCAGGAAGTGGAGCATGTCCTGCATCAGCAGGGTTGGCGGAATGCCGGCCGAACCGACCGGGAAGACATCGGCATACAGGATGCCGTAGTGGAAATCGGCCTGGGCGGTGGGCACCTGGTTGGCCTGGGCGTTGTAGCTCTTGGTACCGCGGAAGGGGGCTGTGCGATAGAAAACGGCCTCCACATAGGGAAGGGCGGCCTCGTAAAGCCAGGTGAAACCCTCCGACTTCGGGATCACCTCGATGCACTCATCACCCACATAGACATGGTGATAGATCGGCCGACCGGCAACGGCGAAGATGCCATTGACAAGGAAGTTCATCGCATCCGGCACGCCCTGGAAGCCGCCCTCATCGTAGATGTCGCTCATCTCAAAGAAGACCGGCGCCATCACCTCCCAGAACAGGCCGAGATTCGCGTAGTAGCTCATCTGCTTGATCTGTTCCATGAACATCTCAGGGAACAATTTGTAGAGCCCCAGCATCGCCGGGTTGCCTTTGAAGTAGGCCTTGATGGCCCGGTCCGCATTGGCCCGGTAGGCGTCGGATTCCAGGTAGTCGTTGAAGCGGCCGCCCATGCCCTGGTGCCAGAACATGGCCTGCATGCAGGCCTCGGCAAACTCCATGTTGATGCGGTCGTGCCAGAGGTGGTGGAGCAGCTTCGGCATCGAGCCGGTCTCCCCCTTGGCCATGAACTCCAGCAGCTCGGGATGGGCCTTTTCGCCACCCCGCCAGATGCGCAGCTTCGAGCTGTCGCCGGCATAGCTGTTGGGCAGGTCGAGATAGGCCTGGCTGGGAAAGTATTTGAATGCCGGCAACGGGTTGAGAAACACCCGTTCGGCGATGTAGAGCAGATCGCGCCAGTAAAAGTCCATCGGCACGGCATAGGCCTTGTAGATGCCGATGATCTGCATCAGGTTTTCCGGCGTGTCCGGCAGCATCGAACCGCCGGCTTCGAGCCGATGGATCACCTCCGCCCAGGGATGGGTTGAGGGTGGGATCAGGGGGGTGCGGGTTTGGCTGGCGACAGGGGCGGTCGGGGCAGTCATGGCGGCGCTCCAGGGACGGGGGTGGGGAATTCAGGGAAGCGTCGTCAGCCGGCGGGG
Source organism: uncultured cyanobacterium (assembly GCA_903935205.1). Taxonomy (GTDB): domain Bacteria; phylum Cyanobacteriota; class Cyanobacteriia; order PCC-6307; family Cyanobiaceae; genus Cyanobium. The sequence continues at coordinate 9,651 of CAIZQU010000115.1, forward strand.
CTGCGATCCGGGATCAGGGCGGTGAGGTTGCTCCAGTCGCCGGAGGGGGAGCGAGGCGAGGTGAGGGCTGAACCGGCCCCAGAGCGGATGGCCAGATCGGCGCTGAATGATTCGCTCCAGCCCACCAGCGCCTGGGGCCAGATGCCGGCGGCCACCACCAGCACGCTCAGCACCATGGCCGGGAAGCGCTCGCCCCAGCGGGTGGCCTGCCAGTCGGCACGCTCGTTGTCGAGCCGGCCGAAGCCGACGCGGTTGAAGAGGCGGATCGCATAGACCGCCGTGAAACCCGAGGCCACCAGGCAGACCAGGGTGGTGCGGGGGAAGGTGGTCCAGCTGCCCTCAAACACCAGCAGCTCCGCCGGGAAGCCAGCCAGGCCTGGGATGCCGGCGGCGGCCATCAGGGCCAGCAGCAGCATCCCCATCGTGAAGGGCAGGCCGCGCAGCGGATTCATCAGGCCGGAGAGTTCCGGGATCGCCGAGGTGCCGGTCTTGCGTTCGATCAGGCCGACGCAGGCGAACAGCAGGGCCACGATCAGGCCATGGGCGAGCACCTGGGCCACGGCTCCCTGCAGGCTCATCGGGGTGGCGGCGGCGATGGCCAGCACCAGCAGGCCCATGTGGCCGAGGGAGCTATAAGCCATCAGCCGGCGGATGTCGGTCTGAACGATGGCGTTGAGGGCGCCATAGACGGCACTCACGGCGCCGATCGCGGCGATCCACGGGGACCAGGCGGCCCAGGTGTCCGGCAGAAAACCCACGCCGAAGCGCAGCAGGCCATAGGCCCCGAGTTTCGACACGCATCCCGCCAGCACCATCACCACCGGCGTCGGCGCCTGGCCATAGGTCAGGGGCTGCCAGCCGTGCAGCGGCACCACCGGCAGCTTCAGCCCGAAGCCGAGCAGCAGGAGCGCCAGCACCCAGGCGCTGGCCTGGGGGGAGAGGGAGGCCTGGGCGAGGTCGGAGTAGCTGAAGCTGAAGCCAGCGCTGTTCAACCAGCCCAGGGCCAGCATGCCGCCGAGCAGGCTCAGGCCCGACACCGCGCCGAACAGCAGGTAGCGGATCGCTGCACCGGCCCGCCTGGGCCCTCCCCAGATCGCCACCAGCAGGGTGGTGGGAATCAGCACCAGCTCAAAGGCCAGCACGAACAGCAAGGCGTTGCGCGCCAGGAAGGACGCCACGGTGCCGATGTTGGTGGCCAGCAGCAGGGGGAAAAACAGGCGGGGGCGGCTCTGGTCCGCCGGGGCCGCCAGGATCCCCAGGCTGGTGACCAGGGCCGCGAGCAGCACCAGCGGCAAAGAGAGCTGATCGAGACCCAGATCGAAGGCCAGGCCCAGCTTCGGCACCCAGGGGAGATGGAGATCGGGGCTGGGAAAGCGCCAGCAGAGCAGGCCCACGGCCAGCTGGCCGAGGGTGGAGATCGCGGCGATCAGGCGCACCCTGACCGCCGGTGTGCTGGCGGGGAGGAGGGGGATGAGCAGCGAAGCCGCCAGGGGAAGACCCACCAGCAGCAGCAGGAAGGAGGCGGGCATCAGCGGAGGGGGCGGAGGAGGTCGGTGGGGGCGGTGAGAGAACCGGAGAGCAGCCAGGCCGCCATCAGCAGCACGCCGAGAACAAGGGTGAGGGCATAGGCCTGGGAGCGGCCGGAGGTGGTGAGGCTGAGGCGGCGGGCGCCCTCAAGGGCCACCTCACCGGTCGCGCCACTGAAGCCATCGACGAGGCGCTGATCGATCCAGGCGCTGATCCGGGCCAGCAGCACCACCAGGCCGACGACGGTGCGGTGATAGAAGCGCTCGGTCTGCATGTCCTGGGCCAGCCAGTCCTGGAGGCCACCGAGGCCGGAGGGCAGATGGGCCAGGGGGTGGGGGCGCAGGTAGAAGAGGGCCGAGAGGCCACCGCCCGCCAGAGTGGAGAGAAGCAGCGGCACCGCCCCGGCCCCCCATCCGGGAATCGGCAGCAGGCCGCCTTCGGCGGCGAACACGCCGATGCGGGAGAGGATCTGGGGCATGTGCAGCACCAGCCCGGAGAGGATCACGGTGGGCAGGGCCATCAGCCAGAGCACCTCCGCCGAGCGCGTGGTGAACAGGGACGGCCGCCCGCCCCAGATCAATCCGAACACCCGGATCAGGCCGGCGCTGATCAGGGCATTGGTGAGCAACACCAGCCCGCCGAGCAGCATCGGCTGACCGCTGGCAGCGGTGAGGCCCAGCAGCTCGCGCAGGGCGGCGAAGCCGCCGAAGGGGGGCAGGGCCATCAGGCCGGCGGCGCCGCTGAGGAAGGCGATCCCCATCAGCGGCCGCTTGCCCCACAGTCCGCCCAGCTGGGTCAGATCCTGGGTGACGTTGGTGATCACGATCGCCCCGATCGCCATCAGCATCAGGGCCATCGGCAAGGGGTAGACCAGCATCAGGTGGTCGGCCACGCTGATGCCACCCAGGCCCACCGCCACGAACAGCAGGCCCAGCCAGCTGCTGACCAGAAACGACAGGGCCCGTTTGACATCGATCTGGGCCAGGGCGATCAGGGAGGCCACCACGGCGGTGGTGCCGCCCACCACGACCAACACACTCGCCACCAGCGGGGTCAGTTCGATCAGGGGCTGGAGGCGCAGCAGCACCCAGGCGCCACCGACCACCACCACCGAATTGCGCAGCACGGTGGAGGGCAGGGGGCTCTCCATCGCCTCATCGAGCCAGAGGTGAAGGGGGATCTGGGCGCATTTGCCCATCGGGCCTGCGATCAGGGCCAGGACGATCAAGGTGAAACCGCCGGGGAGGACCAGGTGGTTATTGCTCTGATCCGCCGCCCAGGCCTGGATGCCATGGAAGTTCCAGGTGCCGGTGATCGGCAGCAGGGCGATCACGCCGGCCAGCAGGATCAGGTCTCCGATCCGCTTGGTGAGGAAGGCATCCCGCGCCCCCTTGACGACCAGGGGCTGGTTGTACCAGGTGCCAACGATCAGATAGGTGCCCAGGGTGAGCAGTTCGAGGATCACGTAGCTGAAGAACAGCGAATCGGTGAGCACCAGGGCGCAGAGGCCCGACTCGAAGAAGCTGAGCGAACCGAAGAAGCGCGGCCAGCCCCAGTCCATCTCCAGGTAGCCGATCGAATAGATCTGCACCAGCACGTGCAGGCCGGTGATCACCGTCATCGCGATCAGGGCTGGTTCGGTGATCAGCCCGTCGAAGCCCACCCGCAGTCCGGCGGTCTGCAGCCAGGTCCAGCCGAAGGTGAGCGGCCTGTAGATCGCCGCCGAACCGGCGCCGGAATTGGAGTGGAGGGTCACCAGGGCCAGAACGCTGTGCAGAAAGGCCACGCTGACCAGCAGCAGGTTGAGATACCCGCAGGGGCGTGGACCGGTGCGGGAAATCAGGCCTGGTGACCACAGAAATGACAGCAGGGAGGCCACCAGGGGGTACAGGGGCACCAGCCATGCCGTCTGGGCGGGGAGAAGGGTCATGGAGGGGGGCGATCGGATCCGCAGAACCGTTGGCCGCAGAACCGTTGGCCGCTGACCTTAAAAAGCTTTTACGAGGATCGGGGGGAGTGCGTCGCAAGCGTTGGCAATGGCGATGCAAAGCAGCGCTGATCGATCGCCGATCGGCGGCCGGAGCGCGGCAATCGGCCGCAAGGGTTGCGGTTCCTACCGAAGCGCTCCTCCGGCCGCTGCCAGAGTGAAGTCTGAACGGTGCCTGCCATGGTCTGCGAGCGCTGCGGCTGCCGGATGGTGGCCAAGTCCGGCTCCAGCGCCTACTCGCTGGTCTGCGTCGACTGCGGCCATCCGGCCAATCCCCGCGAGTACCAGGACCTGGCCCGCCGCTCCTGGAGCGCCAGCCTCGCCCTGATGGCCTTCGCCCTGTTCTCCGGGCTGGTGCTCTCCTTCGCGGTGCTGCTCGATCTGCACCAGTCCCAGACGGACCCTGAACCCACGACCCTGGATCGTGTCGAGTGACCGCCGAGTAAAGCCGAGTGACTGTCGAGTGACTGTCGAGTGAAGCCGAGCGCAGCCCTGGCGTGACCTGCCGCAGGCCGTCGGGCCCGCCGGATGGAGACCAGGGGCCTCAGGCACCCGATCAGGCTCTCTGGGCCGGAGCCGCCAGGATGCTGGTCCTGGCTCGACCCTGAACCGCTGAGTTGAACGTTGAATCTCTGAATCTCTGAACCTCTGAATCTGTGAACTCTTAAACCGAGGCGTGACCTGCCGCAGGCCGTCGGGCCCGCCGGATGGAGACCAGGGGCCTCAGGCACCCGATCAGGCTCTCTGGGCCGGAGCCGCCAGGATGCTGGTCCTGGCTCGACCCTGAACCGC
>CAIZQU010000116.1 GCA_903935205.1 uncultured cyanobacterium
ACAAGTCAATCGCCTCGATTCATCGTGGCTGCAAGAGGTGCATCTGCGCCTCTCGAATGACAGTCCGTCATTCCACCCTGTTCACCCTCTGATCAGGGCATTCGGGCCTCGGGTTTTACACCACTCAAAGGGACGCGGCCTCATTGCCCAGGTGACGCTCTATTCCGCGGCCGCGAACGACCCCGCGGACCTTGAATAGCCCGGCCCATCAACCATGCAGCACCCCACCCCAACACCCCCTCAGGGCAGCGGTGTGATCCGCAGCTCGCGGAAGCTCTGGCGCTCCAGCGGCAGGTCTTCGCAGGCCTTGCCATCGCTGCGCAGGTTGCCGTCATCGCTGAGCAGCACCAGGCTGTCGCCATCGGCCAGCAGCGCCTCGGGGTTGAACGGCACCCCATCGGCGGGCGGGAAGCTGCGCAGCCGTTCCGGGGCGTCGGCGAAGCGACCGCTCCAGCGGTAAAGCGCCGATGGCACCGCCTTCTGGCCCCCCGTCGCCGGCCCGGCCACGATCAACAGGTTGGTGCCCACCCGCTCCAGGCTGCGGATGCCGAGGCCTCCCAGATCGAGCAGCACCGGATCGCCGAACACCGCCGTTTCGCCGCCCAGCACGGCGTTGGGATTGCTCAGCGGCACCAGCAGTGCCTTGCCGCCGGGGGTGGGATTGCGGAAGCCGATCAGCAGGCCGCCATTGGGCATCGCCGCCAAGCCCTCGATGGTCAGGCCGCCTGGATCCTTGTCCGGCCGGTTGGCCGCCTCCGCCAGGGCGAAGCCCCCGTAGCGGGGATCGTTGGCCAGATCGTCGATCAGGCGGGTGTAGGGCCGGCCCACCGGCTCGGCGTGAATCGTGATCTTGCGGCCATCCTCCGAGGCCCGCAGGCCCAGATTGGTGGCGAACAGGCGGCGGCGGTTGGGACGCTCCTCCGCCCCGCCGTTGCCGGCGCGGGCCGAGCCGTGGGAGCCCATCCAATAGACCAGCGGCCCGATCCGGGCCGAGGCCTCCAGATCCAGCCCCGGATGGGCCCCCGCCACCGGCGCCACCGCCGCCGCCGGGATCTCTCCCCGACCCAGGGGCGGCCCCTCCTGGCCGCTGCGATACAGCCCGAGCGGCACCGCCGGCCCGGCCTTGTTGTCGGCCATCACGAACTGCCCCTCCCCCAGCGCCAGGGCGGTGGAGGCATTGCAAGGGCCCTGGTGGCGGATCACGGTGGCGGAGGGTTCCGCCAGGGCCGCCTGTTGGGGCGCCAGGAGCAGAGCCAGCAACAGGGCAGCTCCGGCGGTGCTCCTGGGCAACGGCCTGGAGGGAGCCGGCAGGTCACTCCTCCCTGGGACTGGATGGCCGCAGCGGCCCATGGCAACGGAAACAGCTGAGGGCAGAATCCCATCCCAGCCCGCGAGCCACCAGCCCACGCTCCGCCACCAGCCGAGCGGCCGCCGCGCCGCCGCCGAATCCAGACCCCGACGCCGCTCCGGATCGGCATCAGCGTCGTCCCAGATCGCCGCTCTGCCTACGGTCTCCCCAGCTGGCGTGGCAGGACCTGGACCTCTCCACCGCCGCAGCTGCCGCTCCGGCAGCAGTCCCCTCGGCAACCGCCGCGACTGAGCCCCCCACCGCCGCGGTGCCGCAGCTGCTGGCGGAGCTGGCGGCGATCACCAGCCGCCCCTGGACCCTGATGGAGGTCTGCGGCGGCCAGACCCACGCGATCCTGCGCTGGGGGCTCGATCAACTGCTGCAGCCGGGGCTGCGGTTGATCCATGGCCCCGGCTGCCCGGTCTGCATCACGCCAGCCGCCATCCTCGATGCCGCCATCGCCCTGGCGGCCCGGCCGGAGCTGATCCTGGCCTCCTACGGCGACATGCTGCGGGTGCCCGGCAGCGATGGCACCAGCCTGCTCGAGGCCCGGGCCGCCGGCGGCGACGTGCGTCTGCTCACCTCCCCCCTGCAGGCCCTGACCCTGGCCCGCGACCATCCCGACCGCCAGGTGGTGTTCCTGGCGGTCGGCTTCGAGACCACCGCCCCCGCCACCGCCCTGCTGGCCCACCAGACCCTGGCCCTGGGCCTGACCAATCTGACCATCCTCTGCGCCCACAGCCGGGTGGCGCCGGCGATGGAGGCCCTGCTGGCGCCGCCGCCGGGAGATGGCGGAGAGGAAGAGGTTCCGGGGGCCGACCCACCATCCCCCGTTCAGGCCTTCCTGGCGGCGGGCCATGTCTGCGCGGTGCTCGGCACCGAGGAGCTGGAGGCGCTGGTGGCACGCCGGCGCCTGCCGGTTGTGGTGAGCGGCTTCGGGCCGGAGGAGCTGCTGCGGGGCGTGCTGGCCTGCGTGCGCCAACTCGAAGCGGGTCAGGCCCGGCTGGCCAATGCCTACGCCGCCGTGGTGCGGCCGGCGGGCAATGCGGCCGCCCGGAGGCTGTTGACCGAGGTGTTTGAGCCGGTGGATCGGCCCTGGCGCGGCCTCGGCCTGATCCCCGGCGGCGGCCTGGCCCTGGCCGGTCCGTTCGCGGCCCTGGAGGCTCGGGTGCGGTTCGGGCTGAGCGAGGCGATCGATGCCGCTGAGCCGGGTCTGCGGCACACCGGCAGCGGCCCCCACCCCTGGAGCCATCCCCGGCGTCAGGCCGAGCCCAGCGGATCCCCCCCTCCCGATGGCGCCGCTGAGGCCTGGCCCCCCACGACCGCAGGCCCCGAAGCCGCAGGCTCGGAAGCCGCAGGCTCCACGGCGGGGTTTACCGCCGCTGGAAATCCCGCAGGCGGAGCTCGCCGGCTCTGGCACCCCCGCGCCGGGCGCCCGGAGGCAGGGCCTCCCGCGGCCGCGGCACCTCGGTCCGGGCACTCCGAGACAGGGCACTCCGAGACCGGTGGCTCCGAGACCTGGCCTCCCGCGGCCGCACCTCCCGAGGCCGCCCCGCCCCAGACCGCAGGCCCCCAGTCCTGGCCGACGGCGACCGCCACCGCTTGCATCGCCGGCGCCATCCTGCGGGGCCTGGCCCTGCCCAGCCACTGCCCATCCTTCGGCGCTGCCTGCACCCCCGAGCACCCCCTCGGCGCCCCGATGGTCTCCAGCGAAGGCGCCTGCGCCGCCTACCACCACTACCGCAGCGGTCCAGCGCCATGAGTGAGCGCATCCAGCTGGGCCATGGCGGCGGCGGCACCCTTATGCAACGGCTGATCGATGCCGAACTGCGGCCCCTGCTCCCCGATCCCCAGGCGCCGCTGCACGATGCCGCCAGGTTGGAGTTGCCCCACGGCCGCCTGGCCTTCAGCAGCGATGGCTATGTGGTCAACCCCCTGGAGTTCCCAGGCGGCTGCATCGGCCGCCTGGCGGTGGTGGGCACCTGCAACGACCTGGCCATGGCCGGCGCCAGGCCCCTCTGGCTCAGCCTCGGCCTGATCCTGGAGGAGGGGCTGGAGCTGGCCCTGCTGCGCCGCCTGATCGCCGGCCTGGCCGCCGCCGCCGGCGAGTGCGGCGTGCGGGTGGTGACCGGCGACACCAAGGTGGTGGAGCGGGGCAAGGGGGATGGGGCGTTCCTCACCACCAGCGGCATCGGCCTGCTCGAAGCCCCCGAACCGATCGATCCCGCGGCGATCCGCCCCGGCGATCAGCTGGTCCTCAGCGGCGATCCGGGCCGCCATGGCCTGGCGATCCTGGCCGCCCGCCATGGCCTGACCCTCCAGCCGCCGGTGCTCAGCGACTGCACCCCGCTCTGGCCGCTGGTGGCGCGGCTGCTGGCGGCCGGGGTGAGGCCCCACTGCCTGCGGGACCTGACCCGTGGCGGCCTGGCGAGCGTGCTGCAGGAATTCGCCCAGGCCAGTGGCCACACCCTGGCGATCGAGGAGGACCGCATCCCCCTGGATGCCGCCGTGGCCCGCGGCGCCGACCTGCTCGGCATCGATCCGCTCCAGCTCGCCTGCGAGGGGCGCTTCCTGGCGGTGGTGGCGCCCCAGCAGCTGGAGGCCTGCCTGGCGGTGCTGGAGGCGGCGGGCGGTGCCTGGATCGGCACCGTGGTGGCGGGGGCACCGCGGGTGCTGCTGCGCACCGCCTTCGGCAGCGAACGCCTGCTGCTACCCCCCAGCGGCGAACTGCTGCCGCGCATCTGCTGAGCCGCGGCGGCCTCCTGATCGGCTGACCGTCCGGCGGCCCAGCGCCCCATCGGCCCAACGGCCCAGCGGCCCAGCGGCCCAGCGGCCCAACGGGCCAGCGGGCCAGCGGCCCAGCGCTTAGCCCTGCAACAACCCCAGAACAGCGGATGCCATGGGCAAGCCATGGGCCGGCTGCAGGGATGGCTCAAGGGCTGCCTGGCTGGCGATTGAAACCAGGGCCAGGGCGAGGGCCCAGAAGCTGGGCCTGAGGATTGGTCTGAGGTATGACCTGGGGTATGGCCTGAGGTATGGCTTGAGCCTGAGGTATGGCTTGAGGATTAACGCCCATCGTCTCCCTCGCAAATACGCGGCAAAGACGGGTCAGGAAACCAACCACTGCCGGCCCCTGATTGTGCGGATCAAAGATCTTCAGAGGCCACCCCTTGGACAATGCGCGAGAGCTCGCTGCGCTCATCGCTGCTGACGCGATGGGGCACGCCGCTGATGATGCGCTCGAAATTGGAGAAGGAATCCTTGATCTCCGGACCATTACTGGTGATCACGAACTCACGGATGCCCTTGTCATGCCAGGAGCCGCGCATCTTGAACACGTTCAATGCCCGCGCCATCTCGCCGCGAATCTCCACATACTGGAGCAAGAGGATCGTATCGGTGATCGTTGAGATGTGAGAGTCGGTGATCGAGTGACTCCCCATGAACTCCTCCGATGTATTGGTGAAGAAGCCCGCGATCTCCTCCTGCTTGGCATAACCTGTCACACCGATCACAAACTGGCGGAAGGCGTTGTGGCTCACCCCTCGGGCCAGGGCAGAAAGCGAATCGATCGCCATCCGTGATGGCTTGAACTGGCTGATCTCGGTCTTGATGATCTGGAGATGATCTTCAAGGCCCGTTGATTCGGGGTAGGCACAGATAATCTTGAGCAGGCCATCCTGCTCCATCTGCTCGAAGTCGATCCCCCAACTGGTGGCATTGCGCAGCAGCTGGGCCCGCGATTCCTCATAGGCAAACAGGATGGCCCGCTCCTTGGAGCGACAGGCATCCTCGATGAACTTGCTGACGAGCAGCGTCTTGCCGGTGCCGGTGGCACCGGTGGCGAGGATGATCGAATCCTTGAAGAAACCGCCGCCGCACATCGCATCCAGGCGCGGCACACCCGAGCTGAGCCGCACGTTGGAGGAGCGCTGGGTGAGGCGCATCGCCCCGAGCGGGAAGATGCTCACCCCATGGGCTCCCATGGTGAATGGGAACTCTCCCTTCATGTGGGTGGTGCCGCGCAGCTTGAGAATCTCAACGGTGCGCCGCCGCCGCTCACCCTCCAGCACATTGCGGAGAATGACCACGTTGTCACTGACGAATTCCTCGACGCCATAACGGGCGATCGGCCCGTATTCATCGATTCGCTCTGTGGTCATCACCGTGGTCACACCGATCTCCTTGAGCCGGGCGATCAGGCGAAAGATCTCACGGCGCACCACCGAGACGGCATCGTATTGCTGAAACACCGCCGTGATCGAGTCGATGGCAACCCGCTTCGCCTTATACTTACGAATCGCATAGTTGATGCGCTCAATCAAACCAGACAGGTCGAAGCTACCTGCCACATCCTGGCCCTCGGGATCGGGGGAGGCATCGAGCAAAAACAACTTGTCCTGGGCCACCATCTCCTGCAGATTCCAGCCGAAGCTGGCGGCATTGCGAAGGATATCGAGAGGCGACTCTTCGAAGGTCACGAAGATGCCGGGCTCATTGAAGTCGCGGATGCCGTTATAAAGAAAGTTCAGCGAGAATACGGTTTTTCCAGTACCCGAAGTCCCGCTGATCAAGGTGGAACGGCTGATCGGCAGGCCGCCATGGCAGATGTCATCAAAGCCCTCGATACCGGTGGGCAGCTTCTGCACCTGCATCAGCGGACTGGCGGCGGCGGTGCTGGTCGGGCTTGGATCCTGCATCGACGGGGTGGGGTGGAAGGGGATAGGGAAAAGGAGATGGGAAGGGAATCGGCGGGTCTCTGCCGAGTTCAGCCAGGCTCAGGCCCCGCCGGATCCAAGGCGGCGTCGGCCCCGTCCGGCGGCGGCAGGTCGAGCGGTGCGGCGGCTCGCGGCTCCAGATCAAAACTCTCGTCGCTGAGCTCGTCATAGAGCAGATCGAGGCCGATCAACACCCGCTCCCGGTCCGAGAGGTCGCCGATGATCCGCCGCACCGGTGGCGGCAGGATTTTGGCCAGGGTGGGGGTGGCGAGGATCTTGTCCTCCTCAGCGAGCTGGGGATTCTTGAGCACATCGATCACCTTCAATGCGTATACCCCCAGAAACTCGGTCTCAAGAATGTTGCGAAGGGTCTTCAAAGCTCGCATCGAGTTGGGCGTGTTTCCCGCCACATAGAGCTTGAGGATGTAGGTCTTGCGGGGGGGCATGGCGGCGGCTTTTTGACGGTGGGTGGAAGCTTGGAGAGAGGGCGATGAGGGGGACTGGAGCGAATCGGGAAGGCCAATCCTGGGGAGGGCTGATCAGGGCTCGCTGCTGAGGGTGGTAGCAGCATCGAGGCTGATCGGGGCGTCCTGACGGCTGGTCAGGGGCGGATCCGGGGGAATCGAGCGGCGGTACATCTCACAGAGATGGGCCATCACATCGAGCAGGGCCAGTCGGTAGTCCTGAAGAAAGTCGTTCTTGTGACCCTCCAGCTGCAGCTGCTTGCCAAAACGATCGATCAGATTCATGTGGATCTCCACCACCCGCGTGATCGGCAGATCGCTGAAGAACGCGGTGTTCACAAAGCTCTCCAGGGCCTGGTTGGCGCTGGCCGGATCGCGGAAGTAACTGAGCAGCAGGTCGCGGTAGGTGCGGGTCAGCGACCCCAGCAGCTCCTCCCGGTCCTTGGCGCCGAGATGGCGCAGGAAGCGGGCCGGATCGCGTTTGTAATAAATGCCGAGGTAGCCGAGCCGATCACGCAGGCGATTGGCCAGCTTCCAGCGTTCGGCGGCCCCCTCGGCCTCTGCCCGGGTCGCGCCGGCGCCCCCGGCGGCGGTGGCCGCCGCGCCGCCCCCGGCGGCAGGGGTGCCGCCACCACGGTCCTCAGCCGTTGCGAGCCCGCCGTCTGAAACCTCGCCAGCCGCGGCCGAGGCCTGGCCAGCACCAGCCCTGCTGGCCAGGCTCGGCGTGCCGCGGCGCAGAAAGCGGGCCACGGCGGCATCAAGGCTGTAGGTGAGCTGCTCGAGCTGATCCGGCGGCAGGTGCACCTCCGCCTCATGGAGCTCCACCCGGCCGCTGACGGCGCCGATCACCACCGCCGGCAGCAGCAGGCCTCGCTCCTCCAGGGCCGCCACCACGGCCGACCCCAGGCTCCCCTGCTCCAGCAACAGCGCATCGATGCCCTCCCGCCTCTCCTCCAGGGACGCCACCGGATCGGCATCGGCCGGAAGCAGCTCCAGCCGATAGGGACCACCCCGCAACCACTGGGCGCTGGCGGCAATCAACGTGGCATCGCGCAGCAGCGAAGCGATGGTGAGCTCCGGTTCGGGCATCGGCCGAGACGAGGGGGACAACCCTCGGGTCCCAGGCATGTTGACGGAGCGGACCTGCGAATGGGAAAGTCTTTGTTTGTCTTTCGATTGACGCGCGCCAGGCCCCAATGGGCCCAGGAGCTCGGCTGCGCCTCGCAGCCGCTTCAGCCTGCCGCCAGCCTGGCCGTGCCCCGACGCCCATGAGCGCAACCCCCACCACCCCAGCCGACACCGCCCCAGCGGCCAGCCCCAGCCCCAGCCCCGCCCCCGCCGCCGAAGCGGGCCCAGGCCCCTACGCGATCGTCGAGGCCTCCGGACAGCAGTTCTGGATGCAGCCGGATCGGTACCTCGACATCGACCGTCTCAACGCCGAGGTCGACAGCACCGTCAGCCTCGACACCGTGCTGCTCGTGCGCGATGCCAAGGGCACCAGCCTCGGTGCTCCCTACGTCAAGGGCGCCACGGTGACCCTCAAGGTGCTGGCCCACCGCCGGGGCCCGAAGGTGATCGTCTACAAGATGCGCCCCAAGAAGAAGACCCGTCGCAAGAATGGGCACCGCCAGGAGCTCACTCGCGTCCTGGTGACCGCGATCGAGGTCGGCGGCAAGGCGATCGCCTGACCCCCTTCCCCGCTCCGTTCCCCAGCCCCCTCACAACACCGCTCCCATGGCCCACAAGAAAGGCACAGGTTCCACCCGCAACGGTCGCGATTCCAACTCCAAGCGCCTCGGCGTGAAGCGCTACGGGGGCGAAGTGGTCAGCGCCGGCTCGATCCTGATCCGCCAGCGCGGCACCTCGGTTCTGCCCGGCGTCAATGTGGGCCGTGGCTCCGACGACACCCTCTATGCCCTCGTCGATGGGGTGGTGAGCTTCGAATCGATCCGCCGCGGCCTGCGCAACCGCAAGCGCGTGCACGTGGCCGTGGGGTGACCCCGGTCCCTCCCGGCACCATGGCCGCCACCAGCGGCCCCTGCGGTTTCCTGGTGGTCGACAAACCGGCTGGAATCACCTCCCACGGCTGTGTGGCGGCCGTCCGCCGGGCCTATGGCCTGCGCAGGGTCGGCCATGGGGGCACCCTCGATCCGGCCGTGACCGGGGTGTTGCCCATGGCGATCGGTCCTGCCACCCGCCTGCTGCCCTACCTGGGCGGGGCCAAGGCCTATCTGGGCGTCGTGCAGCTGGGGTTGCGCAGCAGCAGCGATGACCTCGATGGCACCGTGCTCGACCGCCAACCGCTGCCCCACCTGGGGCGAGGGGAGCTGGAGGAGGCTCTGAAGCCGTTCCGCGGTCCGATCCTCCAGGTTCCCCCCCAGGTCTCCGCCGTTCATGTCGACGGCGAACGGGCCTACGCCAGGGCCCGACGGGGTGAGACGGTGGCTCTGGAGCCCCGGCCGGTCACGATCGAACAGCTGCAGCTGATCGGCTGGGATCCGGCCAGCGGCCAGCTGGAGCTGGCGGTCCGCTGCTCCGCCGGCACCTACATCCGCTCCCTGGCCCGGGATCTCGGCGATAGCCTCGGCTGTGGCGGCGCCCTGGCCCGCCTGCGCCGCACCGAAGCCCTCGGCTTCGACCTCAGCGAGGCCATCCCCCTCGACCGGCTTGCGGCCCCCCCGGCGCCGCCCCTGCTCGATCCCCTCCAGGCCCTTGGCCATCTGGCCCAGTACCGGCTCAACCCGGCCGAGCTGCTCGACTGGCGCTGCGGACGGCGACTTCAGGGCGATCCGCCCCCGGTCGAGGCATCGCCCTCCGGGCGCGATCCAGCGGGGCCGGTGGCTGTGGTCGCCCCCGATGGCCGCTTGGCGGGCATCGCCCAGCCCAGCCCCGAAGGCGGCCTCCGCCCCCGCCTGGTGTTCGACGCCGCCGGCTGATCCCCTTCCCCCTCCGCATCCATCACCCGAACCCTGAGCAGCGATGGCCGGCCACAGCAAATGGGCCCAGATCAAGCGCACCAAGGCGGTGGTCGACGCCAAGCGGGGCGCGGTGTTCACCCGCCTCGGCCGGGAGATCACGGTGGCCGCCCGCGCCGGCGCCGATCCGGCAGGTAATTTCCAGCTGCGCACCGCCATCGAGAAGGCCCGGGCCGCCGGCGTGCCGAACGCCAACATCGAGCGGGCGATCGCCAAGGGCTCGGGACAGGGAAGCGGCGATGGCGTGCAGTTCGAGGCGGTGCGCTACGAGGGCTACGGACCCGGTGGCGTGGCCGTGCTGATCGAGGCCCTGACCGACAACCGCAACCGCACCGCCGCCGATCTGCGCCTGGCCTTCAGCAAGCACGGCGGCAATCTCGGCGAGAGCGGCTGCGTGAGCTACCTGTTCGAGCAGCGCTCCGCGGTGCGGCTGGCCCAGACCGATCTGCAGGAGGAACTGCTGCTGGAACGCTTGCTGGAGCTTGAGGAGCAGGGTGGGCCTGCGGTGCTCAGCTACAGCCTCGAACCGGAAGGCGCCGAGGTGTTCGCGGGTTTCGCCGATCTCGAAGCCCTGCAGGATGGCCTGCGTCGCCTCGGGCTGCCGGTGGCCGGCTGGGAACACCGCTGGATCTCGGCCGTTCCCTGCAGGCTGGAGAACGAGGACAGCCTGCGCTCCTGCCTGCGCATGCTCGATGCGCTCGAAGAGCTCGACGACGTGCGCAGCGTGACCTCCAACCTTGAGGCCGACGACGCCCTGCTGGAAGCCGTGATGGCCTAGGAAATCTGTTGCCCATCGGTCGCCAGACCAGACCCCGATCAAAGACACACCCGATCGGGCGCCTATCGCGACCGCAGCCTGAGACACAGGCCATCAGGAACAACGCCGCACCTTGATCCCAAGATCTACTGCGGCGCAATCATTCTGCCCTTTGGTACGGCGCCGCAATCGCGATGCTGCTGAGATCCAGGGGAAACTCCACGTCGCTCCATCGCGGGTTCTGCCCATCGATCTGGAGCCATCATGGCGACGTGCGACAGGCTTTGTGGAGCGCGAGGCCCGAGGTCGACGAGACTTCTTCCAGGCTGCTCCTGATTCCTGGCTGCGCCAGGTGCCTCAACGGCCAGGCCACACGCACGATGAGATGACCCTGTCGCCGGCAACGGCATCGTTCGATCGGCAGATAGACAGCCGGGAGGGGCTCGCCGGATCTTATGGCCGAACGCATAGGCGCCTCGAAATTCCTGTTTCCCGCCGCCTGCAGGAAGTAAGGCTCATTGCCTGGCGGGAGCGATGCTGGCCCGCTGGATAGGGAAAGCGCGATTCTTCAGGGTGCCCTGAGTAACGATACTACCTCATTCACGACATGAAAGCAACAGAGCGTCCGGCTTCCGCTGCCAGCGGAGCGCTGGCGCCCACGGCCCATGGACCGAGATTCGCTCGGCCTACTCGGCCTACACCCGTCAGAGTCTCCTAGGTGCCTGTTGCGCGTAGGTCGACAGGCCAGGCCCTGAACCATGACGGACCCGAAGCGGCGCCTATCGAGGCCTCTTCCTGAGACAAAGGGCATCCAGGATATCTCTGCACCGTCATCGCAAGATCTGCTGCCGTGCCATCAATCTGCCTTTTGGCACGGCGGCGCAATCCCAATGCGGATGAGATCCAGGGGAGATCCTGTTCCGTTGTGTCGCGGGATCTCCCCAGGGATTTGGATCCAATGCGGCTACGCGCAACAGGCTCCTAGGCCTGCGGCAACGCCGCCTGGTCGGCGATCACGGTGACGGCGGGATGGCGCTGGATCCAGCTGGCGGGAAGGGAGGGGCTGGGGGGCTCCTGCAGGGCCCGGTGGAGCACCTCAGCCTTGGCCGCCCCGGTGACCACCAGCAGCAGCCGTTCGGCCGCCAGGATCTCCCGCAGGCCCAGGGTGATCGCCAGCTCCGGCACGGCCGCCGGATCGCCTCCGAAGGCGGCGGCGTTCTGGCGGCGGGTGGCGGCGCTCAGGGTCAGGCAGCGGCAGGGCAGATCGGAGCCGCTGGGGGGTTCGTTGAAGCCGACATGGCCGTTCAGGCCCAGCCCGAGCAACTGCAGGCCGATGCCCCCGGCCGCCGCCACCGCCTCGCCGTAGCGGCGGGCGGCGGCCTGGGGATCGGCGGCCAGGCCATCGGGCAGATGGACCCTGGCCGGATCCAGGCCCAGGGGAGCGGTCAGGCGCACCTCCATCTCGGCAGCGAAGGAGCGGGGATCGGCGGGGCCGAGACCCACGTACTCGTCGAGATTGAAGCTGCACCAGTTTCGCCGCACCACCTCGGCCTCCCTGGCCGGCAGGGCGTCCAGCCGGCGGGCCAGGGCCCCGTAGACCGGCTCCATCGTGCGGCCCGTGGCCAGGCCGAGGGGGCGATGGGGAATGGCCTGGGCTTCCTGCAACAGCAACGCGGCCACCCGTTCGGCCACCGCCTGCGGATCGGCCAGACGGATCAGCCGCGGGCCCGATTCAGCGCCCGGCGTAGGGGACCAGTTCGGCACCCCGGTAATAGTGGCGGAGGATCGCGCCATACTCCTTGCCGCGCAGTGCCAGGGCGTAGGCGCCCCACTGACTCATTCCTACTCCATGGCCGAAACCCCGCCCCACCACTTCGAGGGCGGGAAGCTGGGGACGCAGGGCAGGGGCGGGTTGGGCCGGATCAGGGCCCTCGACCAGGGCCTCAGCCGCCGCCACCGCCCCCGTCGCGGAATCCACCAGCGCGGGCAGCGGCGGTGGCGGTGGAGCGGCACTCGGGCCCGTCGGCGAGGTCTGGCGGGCGGAGGAGGGGGCATCGGCGTCCCGACCAGACCACCAGCCCCCGCCGTAGCGGGCTGCAGCGGCGGCCCGGGCCGTGGCTGCGGCGATGCCACCGCCCATCCCGCCTGGGGCGCCGGGGGCTGAGCCTCCGGCGGCGGAATCGCCAGCGCGTTCCTCGAAGCGGAACTCAACAAGGGTGCTGCGCAGCCCGAGCCTCTGCCGCAGCTCGCCACCGCTCAGATCGAGGCTGCCAGCCGGTCCGATCACCCGGGCCCGCCGCACCCGGCCCGTGCTGGAGGTGGCCAGCACCTCGATCCGGTTGGCTCCAGCGGTCTCACGGAAGGCACGGCGCAGCTGCTGGGGTTCAAAGCGCAGGGACCACTGGCGCCAGGGCGACTGGTCATCGCCATCGGGCACGCTCACCAGATAGGGAAGCTGACGGTTCCAGGTTTCGCCGCTGTTCTCGGTGCTGCCGCCACTGCTGCTGTGAAACACCGCATCGATCAGGGCGCCACGGAAGCGCAGCACCTGGGAGCGGGTGGCGGCCACGGCGGCGCGGGTGGAGGGGGTCTCCGCCTCGACCCCCAGGTAGGCCTGGCTGGCCACCGTGGCCTTGAGGTCGTAGGCGGCGGCGGGCTTCAGCTGGGACAGGGCGTAGGTGCGGGCCGCCACGGCCTGGGCTCGCAGGGCCTCCGCCGGCCAGCGGGCCGGCATCTCGCTGCCCACCACGCTGGGCAGGTAGGTCTCCAGGGGGATCAGGTTGAGGGCCAGCAACGTCGAACCCTCCGGCCGCACCTGCAGGGCGCCGCGGTAAGCACGGCGGCCCAGGGATACGAGCCCCTGCTGAACCTGCAGGGCCCCGGCCCAGGACAGGGCTCCGATCCCGTTGGCGGGTCCGGCCGGGCCCCGGCCAGCGGGGGCCACCGGCAGCGGCTCCAGCACCAGCCCCTGCAGCGCCAGCCGCTGCGGAGCCGCCAGCTGCGGATCCGGGCTGTCGGGGCGCTCCAGCACCAGACCACCGCCATCGCGCTGGATCCGCAGCCGCTCCCCTTCGGGCAGCTGCAGCAGTTCCCGCCCCTGGCCGTCGCGCAGCCGCAGCGGTCCACCCTGGGCGCGCGGTTCGAGCGCGGTGCCCTGCTGGAGCAGCACCCGCAGCAGGGGATTGGAGGCGCTGGGGGAGGAGTCGGCCGTTGCGACGGGGACAGCGCGGCGGGGCCGGGCCCAGGCCTGACCCGCCACCGCAGCGGCCAGAAGCCCGGCCAGCAGCAGCGTCGCGGCCCGTCGACCGGGGCGCTGACCAGGGGTGGGGTGGGCCACGGCGACACCAGGAGCGCCCCATTGTGGCGGTCCGCCCAGCGCCGGGCCAGGGCCTTCCCGCCCGGCCCCCGTGGCAACATGCCCGGGGCCATCCGCAGCTGCCGTGCAGGTCACCTTCCTGGGCACCAGCTCGGGCGTTCCCACCCGTTCTCGCAATGTCTCGGCCGTGGCCGTGCGCCTCCCCCAGCGGGCGGAGCTCTGGTTGTTCGACTGCGGCGAGGCCACCCAGCACCAGTTTCTGCGCAGCGATCTGCGGGTCTCCCAGCTGCGGCGGATCTTCGTGACGCACATGCACGGGGATCATGTGCTCGGGTTGCCCGGGCTGCTGGCCAGCCTCGGCCTGGCCGGAAGCTGCCCGGGCCTCGATCTCTACGGTCCGGATCCCCTGCGCGATTTCCTCGAAGGGGTGCTGCGCACCACCTCGACCCGGATCGGGTATCCCCTGCGCACCCACCGGGTGCGGGACGCGGCCCGCAGCGGCGCCCTGCTGCTCGATGACGACGACATCACCGTGCGTTGCACCGCCCTGACCCACCGGGTGCCGGCCTACGCCTATCGGATCGATCGCAAGCCGAGGCCGGGCCACTTCGATGTGGCCAGGGCCCGCCAGCTGGGGATTCCGCCAGGCCCGATCTACGGCCAGCTGAAGGCCGGTCGCAGCGTCACCCTCGACGATGGCCGCATCATCCGCGGCGAGGCCCTCTGCGGTCCCCCCAGGCCCGGCTGCAGCCTGGTGTACTGCACCGATACCGTGTTCAGCGAGGCGGCCGTGGCCCTGGCCCAGGGTGCCGACCTGCTGATCCACGAATCCACCTTTGCCCATGGCGAGGCGGCGATGGCGATCGCCCGCCAGCACTCGACGAGCACCATGGCGGCCCAGACCGCCCTGGAGGCGGGCGTGAAGCGGCTGGTGCTGACCCACCTCAGCCCCCGCTACCTGCCAGGCAATCCCGTCAGCCCGGACGACCTGCTGGCCGAGGCCCGGGCGATCTTCCCGCAGACCCAGGTGGCCAAGGATTTCCTCAGCCTTGAGCTGGGGGAGGAGGGGGGGAATCCCGAACCGGACCCCGCCCCCGACCCTGCAACAGTTCACGAGGATCCCGACCGCCGGACCCACGCCCCGTGATACAAGGTCTCAGTCGCGGTTCTACCGCCATTTCACCGGCATTCTCCATGGCCCCCTTCCTCCCTTCAGCCATTCGCGCCGTCCTACGCACCCTGCTGGTGCTGCCGCTGGCGCTGTTGGTCTGCTTCGCCGGTCCCGCCGCGGCCGCCCGCTGGGATAGCGCCTCCCTCACGGTTCCGACCCACGCCGATGGCACCACGGTCACATTCAGCGAGAAGGAGATCAAAGCCGGCCGCAAGTTGTTCAACTCCAGCTGCGGCACCTGCCATGCCGGTGGCATCACCAAGACCAACCAGAACGTCGGCCTCGACCCTGAGACCCTCGCCCTGGCCACCCCTCCCCGCGACAACGTCGACGCCCTGGTCGACTTCATGAAGGATCCCACCTCCTACGACGGGGAGTACAGCATTGCCGACGTGCACCCGAGCCTGCGCAGCAGCGATGTCTTCGTGAAGATGCGTGATCTCGATGAAAACGATCTGCGCCTGATCGCCGGTTACATTCTCGTGGCCCCCAAGGTTCAGGGCATTCAGTGGGGCGGCGGCAAGATCTATTTCTGATCCGTTGCTGCTGGGATCCAGCCCCCAGGGTCCTGAATCGCCCGCGACCAGGACCAGCAAAGCCCCATGCTCCACTCCTGTGGTCCTGGGATGTCAATCTGCCTACCATCCAGGCCTCTCCGCTGAGCGGGGGGCCATTTTTTTTGATCCTGCGGGCCAGGAGCCCGTTGCGCGTAGGTCGACAGGCCAGGCCCTGAACAATGACTGACCCGAAGCGGCGACTATCGCGGCCTCATCCTGAGACAAAGGGCATCAAGGACATCTCTGCACCGTCGTCGCAAGATCTGCTGCCGTGCCATCCATCTGCCCTTTGGCACGGCGCCGCAATCCCAATGCGGATGAGATCCAGGGGAGATCCTGTTCCGTTGTGTCGCGGGATCACCCCAGGGATTTGGAGCCGATGCGGCTACGCGCAACAGGCTCCTAGGCCCCTATGCCCTGGCCCAGTTCACGCGGAAGCCGTGTTGACCGTCGTGGCCGTGGCATCGAGCCCATGACTGGCCCCGAGCGGCGGCGGGGGCTGGCCATTGGCGGGATCGAGGGAGGCGGGCAGCTTGCTGTACCACCACTCCTGCAGTGCCGGCACCAGGCGGTGGGGGAAGAGGGTGATCACCGTGACGGTTGGTCGCGCCCCCGGCTGGAGCAGTTCCACGGCATAGGAGGGGCAGCGCCGGGAGGCCAGGTCGGCCACGAAGCGACGTCCGATGCGGCGCCAGCTGGGCTCCTTGCTCCGCCAGGCGAGGCGACAGCAGGGCCAGGGCAGCTCCTCCCGGTCAAACAGGCGGCAACAGGGACCCAGGATTCGATAGCTGTACTGCCCCCCCAGACTGGGCCGGATGCTGCCGTGGGGCAGCACCACCTGCTCGGGGGCATCCAGCCAGGGCGCTCTCGGGCCTGGCTGGACGCCCCCAGGGTCAGCAGCATCGGCCGGTTCCACGCCGGCCGTGGCCGGGGTGGCGGCAACGGACCCGGCGTCGGCGGAAGGGGAGGGGAGCACAGGGGTCAACAAGGGAAGGAGCGCCCAGACCAGTGCTCCCTGAACGGGCCCAGCGTGCCAGATCACGGCGGCGGCGGGCAGAGGACCGGCCCTGGATCTGGGGGCCACGGGGCAGGGCAGGAGGCAGGCCAGGCGGGATCGGAAGCCCCGGAGGAGGGCGGGTTCCGCTGGCGAAGGGAACGCGGAGAGCGAGGCGAACGCAGCGGCGGGGGTGTGCGGACATCCAGGCTCAGGCGTCTTGAGGTCCATTCCGGCGCCACCTGGATCTGGCGGCGCTGATGGGAGCGGATGCGGCGCAGACAGGACCTATCGCAGCGCTGAACCAACCAGCAAAAAAGCCACCCTCGCGGGTGGCCGATCCAGTATCAGTACTCCAGAAGACAGCAAAGTCTTGTGGCAGAGGGATCGTTAGCTTCCGGGGAAGAGGCTCAGTAGAGCTCTTCTTCGGCATGGGTGTTGATGGTCACATCCGAGGTGGGGTAGGCCACGCAGGTGAGAACGAAACCAGCAGCGATCTGGTCATCGTCAAGGAAGCTCTGGTCCGACTGATCCACGCTTCCAGAAACGATCTTGCCGGCGCAGGTTGAGCAGGCGCCAGCCCGGCAGGAGTAGGGGAGGTCGATCCCCTGCTCCTCGGCAGCATCAAGAATGTATTGGTTGTCGGGAACCTCAATGGTTTTGTTGAGATTCTCGGCCTCATTGACCAGAGTGACCTTGTAGGACGGCATGGAAGGGTCTGAAGCTCACAGGCGGCCGATGGCCATACCTGCAGGACCTGCCCTTCCTACATCCTCCTGGGGCTGATTCACGCGATCCTGGAGCCAGGCGCTGGGAAGGCCAATCAAAACGAGGACACGGATCAGCGTAACTTATGTAACAAGCTCCGGCCCATGAATGCGAAGCAGGCCCCAGCGCTCCTGGCGGCCGACCAGGCGGGACGTCCAGCCCTGGGCCTGCAGAACCCTCTCCAGCTCTGGCGCCTGGTCGACCAGCAGGCCGCTGAGCAGCCCGATCCCTCCGGGCGCCAGCACCGAGCCAAAAGCGGGGCAGAGGGCCGTGATCACCGGCGCCAGGATGTTGCAGAGGAGAAGATCCGCCGGACGGTTCTCCAGCAGGTCGGCGAGCAGCTCGATGCTGCCCAGCCCCACCGCCACCGCGTCGCCCAGCCCGTTGAGGGCCGCATTGTCGCGGCTGGCCCGCACCGCCAGACCGTCGGTATCGACCATCGCCACCGAGGTGGCACCCAGCCGCAGGGCGCCCAGGCCGAGGATGCCGCTGCCGCAGCCCAGGTCCGCCACCCGCAGCCCCGTCAGTCCGGAGGGGGTCGCCGCCAGCTCCTCCAGGGCCTCCAGGCAGAGGCGGGTGGTGGGATGGCTACCGGTGCCGAAGGCGCTGCCCGGGTCCATGGCGATCACCAGCCTGTCGGCGTGTTCGGGGGGAACCTCCAGCCAGGCCGGCAGGATCAGCAGCCGCTGGCCCACCGGATCGGGCTGCCAGTGGCGCTTCCAGCTGAGGCTCCAGTCCTCATCGTCCTGGCGATACCAGACGGCGGCGGGCAGGGCCAGACCAAAGGGTTCCCCCAGGGGCTCCAGGGCCTTGAGCAATTCGATGCGCTCCGGCTTGGGCCAATCGGCCGCCGGCAGCCAGGCCTGCAGCAAGCGCTCAGCCGGCCGCTCGGGACGGTGGCGCACCGCCAGCCGCGGGATGCCCAGCTGGGGCAGCTTCCAGAGCAGGGATTCCTCCAGCTCCGGAGGCAGCGGCAGCTCCAGGCGCCACCAGGAGCCTCCACGGACCGGTGGATCCGGCTCCGCTGAGGGCGATGGGGCTGGGGCCACCATCAGAGGGTGACCGGGTGGGCTTCCTGGATGCCGTTGATGCTGTGGATGGTGGCCAGCAGATCGGCGGGAATCGGATCGTCGACGCTGAGCACCATCACCGCGTCGCCGCGCACGATGCGGCGGCCCACCTGCATGGCGGCGATGTTGACGTTGTGCTCACCCAGCAGGGAACCCAGCTGGCCGATGATGCCGGGCATGTCGCGGTGGCGGGTGAACAGCATGTGACGGCTGGGGGTCACATTCACCGGGAATTCATCGATGCTCGTCACCCGCAGCTCCCCATCGGCGAACACGGCGCCGGTGACGCTGTGGTTGCCCTGGCTGCCGCGGCTGCTCAGCTGCAGGGAACCGCCGGCGAAGTCACGGCTGGCCTCGTCCTTCACCTCCAGCACCTTCAGGCCCCGCTCCCGTGCCTCCAGGCTGGCATTGACGTAGTTGATGCTGTCCCCCAGGGCTGTCGACAGCAGGCCCTTCAGGGCCGCCACCACAAGCGGCTGGGAGGGATGGGAGGCAAAGGCCCCCTGCAGCCGCACCTCCAGCTCGCTGATCTGGCTGCCGGAGAGCTGGCTGAGCAGCTGGCCGAGGGTTTCGGCCAGCTGGAGGTGGGGCTTGAGCTGCTCCATCACCTCGGCATTGAGGCCGGGAATGTTCACAGCGCTGCGGGCCGGCAGACCGAGCAACACATCACGGATCTGCTCGGCCACATCGATCGCCACGTTTTCCTGGGCCTCCTCGGTTGAGGCGCCCAGATGGGGGGTGAGGATCAGGCGCTCCTTGACGGCCCGCAGCGGCGAATCGGCCGCCAGCGGTTCCTTGGAGAACACATCCAGGGCGGCGCCGGCGATCACCCCCTGCTCCACCGCCTCGGCCAGGGCTGCCTCATCGACGATCCCACCACGGGCGCAGTTGACCAGCCGCGCCGTGGGTTTCATCGTGCGCAGCAGCGCGGCGTTCACCAGGTTCTCGGTGTCCGGCGTGCGGGGCAGGTGGAGGGTGATGTAGTCGGCCTCGGCGAACAGCTGGGGCAGGGGCAGCAGCTTCACCTGCAGTTGCTGGGCCCGCTCCGGGGAGATGAAGGGGTCGTAGGCGACGACCTCCATGCCCATGGCCCTGGCGACCCGGGCCACATGGGAACCGATCTTGCCGAGGCCAACAACGCCGAGAACCTTCTTGTAGAGCTCATTGCCCACATAGGTCTTGCGGTCCCAGCCGCCGGCCATGGTGCTGGCGTGGGCGTGGGGCACATGGCGGGACAGGGCCAGCATCAGGGCCAGGGCCTGTTCGGCGGCGGCGATCGTGTTCCCCTCCGGCGAGTTGACCACCAGCACACCGCGGCGGGTGGCGGCCTTGACATCGACGTTGTCGACGCCGACACCGGCCCGGCCGATGATCCGCAGGCGGCTGGCCGCTTCGATCACATCGGCCGTGACCTGTGTCCCGGAGCGGATCATCAGGCCGTCGTACTCGCCGATGATCGCCTTGAGTTCCTCGGGAGCCAGGCCGGTGCGTACATCCACCTGGGCGACCTGGGCGAGGATGTCGATCCCCGTTTGATCGATGGGATCGGAAACCAGAACCTTCGTCATGACCGGCACGGTGAGGGGCCCCGGGGGGCGCGGTGAAGTGCTCCGCCCCGGCGGGGCAGGCCGGAGGTGAAGTGTAGTGATCCGTCCTCCGGCAACCCTGCGGCGCTGCGCCCTCACCCCGGCCTGCCGGATGCCAGCCTGTGGTCGTTCGGCGATCGAAACGAAAGCGTGGCTCTCTGCGTGGTGGTGGTGCTGGATGACCGCAAACGGCTGGCGACGCTCAAGGAGCGGCTCGCGGCCGCCGATCCCGCCCCCCTCCAACTGTTGAGCATCGGCCAGGGCGAGGCCGACATCGCTGGCGTCGAGCGCCTCGATCCCACCGCCAGCCGGCGGCGCCGGCAGCGCTCGATGGTGCGCTGGCTGCTGCCCTTCGGTTTCCTGGCCGGCCTCACCTTCACCCAGATCACCGATCTCCACACCTTTGATGCCCTGGGGTCCTGGGGCCAGCCGGTGGTCGGCGGCCTGCTCGGCATGATCTCGGGCTGGATGGGCAGCTTTGCCGCCGCCGCCAGCGTGGCATCCGAGGAGGACGACCGCATCCGCAGCCTGCGCAACCGGCTCGATGAGGGCAACTGGCTGCTGCTGGTCGAACCCGCCGCCGGCACTGAACCCCCCTGGCCCCTGATCCAGCAGGCCCGGCCCCGGGCGGTGATCCGTCTCGGCGAGAGCTGAACCGCCGCCCATGCTCTCCAACCGCGACCTGCTCGCCGGCAGCACCCGCACCGAGGACCTGGGCCCCCTGCTCGCCCTGGCCGACCACGCCCTGCGCACCTGGACCCCCACCTGGTCCCCCTTCCTCGACGGCGGCCTGCGGGAGGAGGCGGAAGCGCGGCTGGCGGCCCTGGTGGATCTGGCGATCGGGCGCGACGGCGGCCATCCGGCGGCGGAACGCTGCCGGCTGCTGTTTCAGCGGGCCGAAGCGGCTCTGCCCGGGGCGGAACTGGCCGGCGACTTCGCCGGTCTGGAGATCGCCGGCAATTTTCTCTTCGATCCCGCCGAGCCGGCCGATTTCCGCAGCGGCCTGGCAACGGCCGGCGCCCTGGAGGGATGCTGCGGCGACCTCTGGATTCGGGGGGACCGGGGTGCCCAGGCGATCGTCTCCCCCGCCCTGGCCGCTCGGCTCGATGGCCAGGAGGGACTGGTGCGCACGGTGCCGGTGCGGTTCGAGGCCCGGCCGATCGCTGAGCTTCAGCCACCGCCGCCGCGGC
Source organism: uncultured cyanobacterium (assembly GCA_903935205.1). GTDB lineage: Bacteria > Cyanobacteriota > Cyanobacteriia > PCC-6307 > Cyanobiaceae > Cyanobium. The sequence continues at coordinate 20,915 of CAIZQU010000116.1, forward strand.
TGCCCCGCAGCCTGAGCACGGTGGAGGCCTCCTGCCGACTCGATGCGGTGGCCTCCGCAGGCTTCGGCATCTCCCGCAGCCGCATGGCCGCCCTGATCCGCCAGGGGGCGGTGCGGGTCGACTGGACCCCGGTCACCCGGGCCAGCCGGGAGCTGGCGGTGGGTGAGCGGGTGCAGCTGGAGGGTCGGGGCGAGCTGCGGATCGAGGCGGTGGAGATCACCCGCAAGGACCGCTACCGGATCCGCCTGCAACGGCACTGAGCCGCCGTCGGCCTCTGAAGGCTGGACGATGGCAGGTTGCGGCCCCCTCCCCCTGGTCGGCTCGGCGGTGCCCAGGGGGGGGCTGAGCAGGGCAGGGCAAGAGGGGATGGCGACAACCGAGCTGGATCTCCCCCGCTGGCCCGGGCCACGGTGACGACGGTGGCCTCGGTGACGTAAGTTGCCCTCAACGGCCCACGCACCCCGGTGCTGAAGGTCCGCCGCTGTGGCCCCCGGGCTCGGCCCAATCACCCGGTGTCGCCGCCAGCCATGGCAGCATGCCTGGGTTCCCGCCTCCAGGGCTCTGGTGATCAGCACCACCGGCCGCCCTGATTCTGGTCTCCGGATCGGATCCGCGCTCCAGCTTCAGCCGGGGCAACCGCGGGCGATTAGCTCAGAGGTAGAGCACTACCTTGACACGGTAGGAGTCACTGGTTCGATTCCAGTATCGCCCACTTTCGTTTTGCAAGTTCTGGTCTCAAGGTCACACCACAAGGCCACACAACAAAGCCACATCAGCAAGGTCTTACAACAAGGTCACATCAACAAGGGCATAGCAAGGAATCGGTCTTTCCCTGTCCAGCGGGCCTGCTTCGTTCAGGCTGGGCAATGAGTCTCACGCACCGCAACCGGCGGCAATCCGAATTGATCAAGGCACCCTTAAACCAGGGAACCTTTCATACACAGCGACCGCTCAGCCTCTCGGAAACGGCGAACAATCCCTTCTGTCGTGGCGCCGCTGGCCAGCGAGATCAGTGACAGCAAGGGATTTCATTCCGGAAGGCGAGGCGAAGCCGAAGCCGAAGAGAAATGCTTCGAGATGCCCTCCTGAGGCTCTGAGCTTCTGAGGTGCGCCTGACAGCCATGGGCTGACAAGGTCGTTGAAGGGGTGTCCAGAGCTTCCCGGGGATGATCGGCCCCGGCTTAGCCGGGGCCCCTGGAGTCCGTCAGGGCGGAATCCGCTGCCCAGCCCCCCAGGGGCCACAATCGGGCCTTTCACCCCGGACCGATCCGGACTCCGCCATGGTCAGCAGCCAGCGGCACGGCACCGTCGTCGTCGGACTGGGCCGCTCCGGCATCGGTGCCGCCCGGTTGCTCCAGGCCCTTGGGGAACCGGTGCAGCTGATCGAGAGCCGCCGCGACGCCGCCCTGGAGCAGCGGGCCGCCGACCTCGCAGCCGAGGGCATCCCGGTGCGGCTGGGCATCCCGTTGGAGGCCGCCAGCATCGAGGCCCTCGATCCGTCACCGCTCCGGGTGGTGGTGAGCCCCGGTATCCGCTTCGACCATCCCGCCCTGCAGGAGCTGCGCCAGCGGGGCGTGCGGGTCGAAGGCGAGCTGGTGGCCGCCTGGCAGGCGGGCCGGGCGGTGCCCTGGGTTGGGATCACCGGCACCAACGGCAAGACCACCGTCACCCATCTGGTGCACCATCTGCTCAAGGCCGGCGGGCTCGATGCCCCCCTCTGCGGCAACGTCGGCACCTCGGCGGCGGATGTGGTGCTGGAGCGGATCATCGGCCGAGCCGATGGCCCACCGCCCTCCTCTCTGCCCGACTGGCTGGTGGTGGAGCTGAGCAGCTACCAGATCGAGGCCGCCCCCCAGCTGGCGCCGCGGATCGGCATCTGGACCACCCTCACCCCCGATCACCTGGAGCGCCACGGAACCCTGGACGCCTACCGGGCGATCAAAAGGCAGCTGCTTGAGAATGCCGGTCTGCGCATCCTCAACGCCGACGACCCGGACCTGCGAGCCCGGGCATCGAGCTGGGACCAGGCCAGCTGGATCACCGCCGGCCCCCGCCAGGCCGCCCGCGCCGCCGGCATCGACCCCCATCTCTGGATCGAGGACGGTCGGGTCTGGGATGGGACCGGCCCCCTCTTCCCTGCCGCAGCCCTGGCGATGCCCGGGGATCACAACCGTCGCAACCTGCTGATGGCCACCGCCGTCGGTCTGGCGGCCGGGCTGCCGCCCGCGGCCCTGGAGGCAGGCCTACGCTCATTCCCGGGCGTGCCCCATCGGCTCGAACGGATCCGCGATCACCAGGGAGTGGTCTGGTTCAACGACAGCAAGGCCACCAACTACGACGCCGCAGAGGTGGCGCTGCGGGCCCTGGATGGGCCCCTGGTGGTGCTGGCCGGCGGCCAGGCCAAGCAGGGGGACGCGGCGGCCTGGATCGAGCAGCTCCGCCGCCAGGCGGGTGCGGTGATTCTGTTCGGTGCCGCCCGCGGTGAGTTCGCGGCCCTGCTGGCGGCCGGCGGCTACGGCGGGCCGATCGCCAGCGTCGAGGGGCTGGAGGAAGCGGTGCCTCTGGCAGCCTCCCTGGCCCGCAGCAGCGGCAGCGGCGCCGTGCTGCTCTCACCGGCCTGCGCCAGCTTTGATCAATACAGCGACTTCGAGGCCCGCGGCGACCACTTCCGGCGCCTGGTTCTGGCACTCTGAGGCCCGGTCTGGATCGACGACGATCCACCGGCCGCCCCGCCGCCGCCACCCCACACCCCCCACGCCGCCGCCATGGCCCACTGGCTGATGAAGAGCGAGCCGGATGTCTACGGCATCCACCATCTCGAAGCGGAGGGGAGCACCCTCTGGGATGGCATCCGCAACTACCAGGCCCGCAATTTCATGCGGGCCATGGTTCCCGGTGACCTGGCCTTCTTCTACCACTCCAACACCAGTCCCCCCGGCATCGTCGGTCTGATGGAGGTGGTGGAGACGGGCCTGGTCGATCCCAGTCAGTTCGATCCCGCTTCGAAGTACCACGACCCCAAGGCCACCCGGGACAAGCCCCGCTGGGATTGCGTGCGGCTGCGTCACCGGCGCAGCTTTACCCGGCTGCTGAGCCTGGAGACCCTGCGCGAGCAGTTTGAAGCCGAGGAGCTGGCCGTTGTGCGCCGCGGCAATCGCCTCTCGATTCTGCCGGTGAGCGAGCCGGTGGCCCTGCGCCTGTACGCCCTGCTCGGCGAAAGCGCCTGAATTCTTGCCCGGGCCACCGGGGCAGCCCTCAGACGGCGGCCCGGCTGCCGCTGCTGCGGGAAGGGCTGGAGCTGCCGCCGCGACCACCGGGACGGTGGGGTGGGGAGGCAAAGCGCCGCTGGGAGGGGAAGAGGTTGGCGAGGTAACAGCGGGTCACGCCCCGGTCCTGGACTCCGTTCTGGACCAGAAAGCCAGCCAGGGCGGCCTGGAAGAGGCGGTACTGGTCCCAGTTGGGGTGGCGTTCGATGAACGCCGCCATCGCCTTGAGCAGGGTCTCCGGCACCTCAGCCCGCAGGCTCACCATGCAACCGCCGTCCTCCTGGCCAGCGGCGGCGGTCGCCGCTGGCAGGGGAGCGGGCCGCCCAGAACCACCACCACCGGCCACGGCACCGCCATCCTCCGCCGCAGATCCAACCACCCCTGCGTCTCCCTCAAACATGCAACCCCTGCGTGTGTTCCACCAATCCAGTTCCTCACAAGGCGGCGCCCCCGTCAAATCGGCCCGCGGCCGGGCCGTCCGCTCCGTCCCAGGATGAGACCGCCGGCGCCGCAAGGGGCCGGGCAGCTCCGCTGCGGGGGTGCGGGCAACGCAGAGGGATGGACGGCCATCGTCAAGCGCCTGGCGCCGCGCGGGGCCTTTCTCCCCTGATTCGGCCCGCGCCAGGGGATGGCTGGGGAAAAACGGGGGAAAAGGTGGAGGTGGCGGGGAATCGCCGGGGAAAAACGGGCCGATCAGGATTGCTGATCACCGCCCCTGGGGCCCCCTGTTCTCAGCGGGAGTCCGACTCCGACTCCGCCCCCTCGCCGATCGCCAGGGCCGCCAGGGCTGCCGCCAGGGCCGCGCTGGCTGTGGAGTCCCAGCTGCCTTCCAGGGCCCGCTGGCCGGCGCCGGGGGTGAGCACGAAGCGCAGGCTCCAGCAGCTGCGCTCGCCCCCCAGGCCGAGCCACAGCACGCCACCGCCGCCGCAGGGAACCTCCAGCTCCAGATCGATCGCCTCCTCCTCCAGCAGCAGGGGCACCAGGGCCTGGTGCTCAGCCCGCAACCGCAGGACCGCCCCGCGCAGGGCCGTCGCCTCGGCCGCGGTCAGCTCCGCGGCCCAGCCGCCCCCATTCGCCGAACCTCCACCCACCAACACCACAAAGGGGTGGCGGGCCGGATCGTGCTCCAGCCGCCACCCCTCGCCCTGACCGACCTGCATTGTGGCCAATCAGCCCGGCAATAGGTCGGGCTGATCCTGTTCGTCGGAAAGCTCGATGATCGCCCGCTGCACGGGCTTGACCATGGTGTCGTCGAGCAGGCCGTCGAAATCGTCGAAGCGGCGTTGTTTGGCCCGAAAGGCGATCCGCACGGTGGTGAGGTAGCGGTTGTTGGCGTGACGGATCAGACTTTCCGCCCTCTGGGCCAGTTCCTTCGAATTCAAGGGGGCGCTGCCGGGCATGCGTCGATTCGTCCTGCCGATCCACCACCCTAGGGGAGCGTCGGTCACCCCCTCCCCTCCACCGCCATGCCGGGAAGCCTCGCGATTGATCTGGGCAGCAGCACCACGGTGGTGGCCTGGCACGACGGCACGGCCGCCCCACCCCGGCTGCTGGCCCTGCCTCCTTACAGCCTCGGCGATCCGGCCGTGGTGCCGAGCCTGATCTGGCTGGCGGCGGCCGACGGCCAGGAGCGGGCCCTGCTGGGCCGCCAGGTGCTCGAGTCCGACCTGGCGGACGGCGAGGGACCCGGACTCTGCCGCGATTTCAAGCGCCGCATCGGCGCCCCCGCCGCCGCCGGCACCGATGGGGCGGCGGGGACCTGGCTCAGCCCCGAGGCGGCGGGATCCCTGCTGCTGCGCCGCCTCTGGCAGGCCCTGCCGCCCGAGGTGCGGCCGGAGCGGCTGGTGCTCACCGCCCCGGTGGAGGCCTACCGGGGCTATCGCCAATGGCTGCGTGAGGTGTGCCGCGATCTGGAGGTGGCCGAGCTGGCTCTGGTCGATGAACCCACCGCCGCCGCCATCGGCGCCGGACTGCCACCGGGAAGTCGGGTGCTGGTGGTGGATGTGGGCGGCGGCACGATCGATCTTTCCCTGGTGGCCCTGGAGGGCGGGGAGGGGCGGGCGGCACCGATCGCCCAGCTGCTGCGCTTCGCCGGCCGCGATCTGGAGGGCGACCGCCAGGCCCTGCGCTGCGCCCGGGTGATCGGCAAGGCGGGACTGGCGATCGGAGGCCGCGACATCGACCGTTGGATCGCCGCCGAGCTCTGCCCGGACCTGCCCCCCGGCGGCGCCCTGCTGCGGGAGGCGGAGGCGATCAAATGCCAGCTCAGCGATCAACCGCGGGCGGTGCGTCTCTGGACCCCGGCCGACGGGGTGCGTCGGGAACTGCGACTGGAGCGCCCGCGCTTCGAGATGCTGCTGGAGGAGCGGGGCCTGATCGGCCAGCTCGATGCCCTGCTCGACACCATCCAGGCGGCGGCGCGGCGAGAGGGGCTGGATCCGGCCCGGATCGATGCGATCCTGCCCGTGGGGGGCGGCAGCCGCATCCCCCGGCTGCGGCGTTGGCTGGCGGACCGCTGCGGCACGATCCCACTCAAGGGGGAGCGGCCGGTGGAGGCGGTGGCGCTGGGGGCCCTGGCCCTCACCCCGGGGGTGCGGCTGCGGGATGTGCTGCGGCGGGGGGTGGCCCTGCGCTGCTGGGACCAGCGCCTCGGCGCCCATCGCTGGCAGCCCCTGTTTGCGGCGGGCCAGCCCTGGCCCACGGATCCACCCCTGGAGATCGTGCTCGCCTGCAGCCGCGATCAGCAGCAGGCTCTGGAGCTGGTGCTCGGCGAACCCGTGGCCGAGGAGCGGGCCGAGGTGGTGTTCCGCGGGGGCGTGCCGGTGTTGCGGCGCCGGCCCGCCGGCGATCCGGATGTGGAGGCCTGGGCCCGCCAACCTGAGCCCTGGGAGCTGCAGCCCCCGGGCCAGCGGGGCCAGGACCGGCTGCGGCTGCGGTTCAGCATCGATGGAGAGGGGCAGCTGCTGGTGGAGGGTGAGGACCTCGGCGGTGGCGCCCCCCTGGCCCGCCGCCGGCTGGGTCCGGTGCGCTGAGCGACCACCCAGGCCCGCCCTGGGTGGTCTGGGTGCATACAACAGGGCTCAACACGGCCCTCACCAACCCCTTGAGCCCCCGCCGGTCCAGGTTGCCGCGCTTCTGGCTGGCCCTCACCCTGGGAACGCTGACCCTTGGCCTGGCCGGGGTGTACTGGTGGGAGCGGCAGCTGCCGGAGAGGCTGGCGGCGGCGGCCGCCGCCGGCAATCTCGATCAGTGCCTGCGCTACGGAGAGCAGCTCAGCGCCCTGAGCTGGCTGCCTGGGCGTGCCCCGTTCGACCACGGCCGCTGCCGCCGCCAGAAGGCGATCCAGCTCTGGCAGCGGGGGCAGGCGGCCCAGGCCCTGCGCCTGCAACGCCAGCTGCTTCATTCCCCAGCCGCGACCCGGGCCGACCAGCAGCGTCTCGACGCCTGGCAGCACGAGCTGCAGCGCCAGGCTCTGCAGCGCTTCGAGGCGGGCGACCTGGACGGGGCCCTGGCTTCCCTGGCGCCCCTCGGAGAGGACCGCTCGGCCGATGGCCAGGCCCTGGGCGACCAGCTGCGGCTCAACTGGCAGCGCAACCGGCTCGAGCTGGAGCGGGCCACGCGGCTTGTCGGCCAGGCCCGCTGGTGGGAGGCGCTCGACAGCCTGCATCGCCTCGATCACCCCTGGTGGCAACGCCGGGCCGCGACCCTGCGACGCCAGGTGGATCAGCGTCTGGCCAGCCTCGCCAAGGACGAACGGGAACACGATGGTCACGGGGCCGTGCCCCATTCGGTGCCGGTGGCTGACCTCGACGCCCGGGTGCAGCAGCGGATCGCCGGCGGCCAGTCGGAATGGCAGGCCTTTGAGGCGGCCTGCCGGGAGCTGGGGGGCAAGGTGGTGGAAGCGGGACCGGATTCGGCCTGCCAGCGCTGAGAAGGCTGACTCCCGCCCCTGGCCGGAGCCGGTCCGGCCGCTACGGACGGGGCCCGGCAGGACCCCAGGCCGCCGGTGACCATGACAGGATTGGCCATCGAGCGAAAACGCCCTGATGATGCAGCCAGGAGATCGGGTGACGGTGTGCCGCAGCGTTGTGGTGTTCACCCACCCGGAGCACCGCGGCAAGGCCTTTGACATGGAAGGCCAGGAGGGGGAGGTGGTGCAGCTGCTCAACGACTGGAAGGGGCGCCCGATCAGTCCGACCCTGCCGGTGCTGGTCGCCTTCGGGCGGTTCCGGGCCCATTTCCGCGAGGACGAACTCAGCGCCGCCTGAACCGGGAGACGCTGACCAGACGGGGTTCAACAGCTCCAGGCCGCCACGCCAGGGCTGGCGGCTGGCGGCAGGTACCTGGTCAGGCTTGCGACAGCGATCCTGACCCCTGGCTCTATTCAGGACCGCAGCGGTGGCATCCTGCGTTGTGTGTGGGGACCCGGGGCGCGTTCAGGGCCTCAGGAGGTAGACCCCTTCCTCACCATCGACGGAACGGAGGCAGAGCTGGATCGTCTCCTGGCGGGTGGTCGGCACGACGCGCCCACAGAAATCGGGCTGGATCGGCAGTTCACGATGGCCGCGGTCGACCATCGCCAGGAGCTGCACCCGTCGCGGGCGCCCCCAGGTGTGCAGGGACTCCAGGGCCGCCCGCACCGTGCGGCCGGTGAAGATCACATCATCGACTAGCACCACATGGCGACCCTCGACACCGGTGGGCAGCTCCGTGGCCTCCCCCAGGCGGGTAGCGACCCGTTCGAGATCATCGCGGTGGAAGGTTGGATCGATGCTGCCGCACTCCGGTGGCTGGCCGCTGAGGGCCTCCAGGCGGCCGGCCAGCACCCTGGCCAGGGCCACGCCCCGGGTCGGGATCCCCAGCAACAGCAGCTCGCCGCTGTCGCCGGCACTCTCCAATACCTGGGAGGCGAGGCGGTCGAGAGTTCGGGCGAGCTCAGCCTCGGAGAGCAGTTCGTGTCGATCAGCCGCCATGCCGGCACCGGAGTTGCGGGGGGTTCATGGTGGCTGGGCTGGGGATCAGGATGTAGTCAAAGCCTGACGCGCCCACGGCCGGGGTGGGGGATGACCGACCCCGCTGTAGGTTGGCTTTATTCAGGCTACTGACCGTTGGGTGATCGGGTGAACGCAGCCTCCTCCCCACAGCAATCCCCGAGCCGACCAGCTCAGGGAATGGTTTCCCTTCAGGGGGCTGCCAGCTCAACGTCAGCGCCTCCCCCCTATTCCGAGTCGTCACCGGTGGCCCCGGTGGTGTTGGCGATTCTGGACGGATGGGGTTATCGCCACGAGAGCGACCACAACGCCATCCGCGCCGCAGCCACGCCGGTGATGGATGCCCTCTGGCATGCCTATCCCCACACCCTGATCGAGGCCAGTGGTGGCGCCGTCGGACTGCCCGACCACCAGATGGGCAACTCGGAGGTGGGGCACCTCACGATCGGTTCCGGCCGGATCATCCGCCAGGAGCTGGTGCGGATCGGTCAGGCCGTCCGCGACGGCAGCATCGCCTCCAATTCCGCCCTCAACGCCCTGGCCGACACCCTGTTGGCCTCCCGGTCCACCCTGCACCTGATCGGCCTCTGCTCCGACGGCGGTGTGCACAGCCACATCGACCATCTGGGGGGCCTGTTGCACTGGGCGGCCGGTCGCGGCCTGGATGATGTCTGCATCCATGTGATCACCGACGGTCGCGACACCGCCCCCAACAGCGCCGCCGCCTTCCTGGCCACCATCGGCGACCAGATCCGCAGTGCCGGGGTGGGGCGGATCGCCACCCTGTGCGGGCGCTACTGGGCGATGGATCGCGACAACCGCTGGGAGCGGACTGAAAAGGCTTATCAGCTGCTCACCAGCTCCAGCGACCCCGCCGCCGCCAGCCCCGAGGAGGCCCTGCAGGCGTCCTATGCGGCTGGCATCAGCGATGAGTTTCTCGAACCGGTTCGGCTGGCCGGCGCGGGCATCCAGGCCGGCGATGGTCTGATCTGCTTCAACTTCAGACCCGATCGGGTCCGCCAACTGGTGCGTGCCCTGGTGCACGAGGAGTTCACCGGTTTCCCGAGGGAGCAGATCGACCCCCTCCGTCTGGTCACCTTCACCCAGTACGAACGGGGCCTGCCGGTGGCTGTGGCCTTTCCGCCGGAATCCCTGGACGGACTTCTGGGCCAGGTGGTTTCCGAGCACGGGCTGCGCCAGTTCCGTACCGCTGAAACCGAGAAATATCCCCACGTCACCTATTTCATGAACGGTGGCATTGAGCAGGCCTTCCCCGGCGAAGACCGCCATCTTGTCCCCTCCCCCAGGGTCGCCACCTACGACCAGGCTCCGGGCATGTCGGCAGAGAAGCTGACCGAGAGTTGCCTGGCGGCGATCCAGAAAGGCATTTATTCATTGGTGGTGATCAACTACGCCAATCCCGATATGGTCGGTCACACCGGTCAGATGGTCGCCACGATCGAGGCAATCAGCACGGTCGATCGCTGCGTCGGACGCCTGATGGAGGCCACCAACCGCATGGGCGGCACCCTGTTGATCACCGCGGACCATGGCAATGCGGAGGTGATGCAGGGACCGGATGGTCTGCCCTGGACGGCACACACCACCAATCCGGTGCCAGTGATCCTGGTGGAGGGTGAGAAGCGCAAGCTGCCGGGCCATGGCACCAACGTTCAGCTTCGCGATCACGGCGGCCTGGCGGATATCGCGCCCACCCTCCTCGACATTCTTGGTTTGCCGAAACCGGAACGGATGACCGGTGAATCCCTGATCCTGCCCGCCGGTACCCTGAGCCCCCTGAGCCGAACCCCTCAGACCCTCGGCCTCTGACCTCCGCCCCCCAACTCCCCCCTCAAGCCAGCCATGCTCAGGACTGTGATCTCGGCGCTCTGGATGCTCAGCGCCGTTCTGCTGATTGTCAGCGTGCTGCTGCACAGCCCCAAAGGCGATGGCATGGGTGGGTTGGCGGCCAGCGGCGGCTCGATGTTCAGCAGCGCCCGTAGCGCCGAACAGACCCTCAACCGCATCTCCTGGACCCTGTTGGCGCTGTTCGTCGGCCTGGCGGTGGTGCTGAGTGCCGGCTGGGTCGGCTGAGATGTTCCCCATGGCGAAGGATCCGTCCCGCCTGGCCCGACGCGAGGCCCTGGTTCTCCTGAGTCGTGGCCTGGCCGGATTGACGCCCCTGGCCGTGGCGCTGGGGCGCCCGGAGCGAACCGAGGCGGCAGCGCGGGCCGGCGATCCCCAGTGGCAGCTCAGTGAAGCGGCCTGGCGCCAGCGGCTCCCGGCTGCGGCCTATGCCGTGCTGCGCCAGGAGGGCACGGAGCGGCCGTTCAGCAGTCCGTTGGCAGCAGAGAAGCGCAAGGGTGTCTACGCCTGTGCCGGTTGCGGTCTGGCCCTGTTCAGCTCAAGCCGCAAGTATGACAGCGGCACCGGATGGCCCAGTTTCTGGGAGGCCCTGCCCAACGCCCTGGCCACCAAGGCGGATTTCAAGCTGCTGGTGCCCCGCACCGAATACCACTGCCGGCGCTGTGGCGGCCACCAGGGGCATGTCTTCAACGACGGTCCGAAGCCCACGGGCAAGCGCTATTGCAACAACGGGGTGGCCCTGGCCTTTCTGCCCGCCTGAGCCGTCTGTGTCGGCCATCCGGTTCGGCACATCCGTGGAGCCGCACGCCATTCCTCGACGCCTGGGCGCTGCACAACAACAGCGGTGACGTTGCGCTGCTTGACGGAACAGAGGCGGACGATGGTTTCCTGATCGAATCGCCTTACTGTGCATTGACCGTGGTCTCGCTGGCCACTCCCTCACTGCGCCATCACCGCTGCCGATGGGATCACCGATCAGTCGCGACACATTTCTGCAGCGGGCCCAGGCCCGATTTGGTGATGCCTATGACTACAGCGAGATCGTCTACAAAAGCTACAAGACACCAGTCAGTATTCGCTGCCGGATTCATCCCGTCAAGCTGATTTCCATTACACCTGAAAAGCATCTCCAGACCAGCGGTGGCTGCAAATTCTGTCTGCGCCAGAGCCGCATTCGCATGTTGGAGCGCGAACTGCACCGTGATTCCGCTGAGGGCGCCAGCCTGGGAATGGCGTTGACCGAGAGGGTCAAACTCAGCTCTGGAGGCAGCACCGGCACCCATCCGACTGGCTCAGCGCAACAGCAACAGCAACAGCACTAGCACTAGCACCAGGCGCCGCTGCGCTGAGCAGCAACTTGGGCTGATCGGTGCCGCGGGAGGCTCCGGAGGGCACGCCGTCAGCCCGGGCGGCCTGGCCTGGACATGCCCCTGGGTGGGCGGTTGCGCCACAGCCGAGGCTGCGGCGCGGGCATCCACTCAGGAAAGGCATCTTTTGCAGGGAGGGGAGCTATGCAAGATCTGCATGATCCGCGGTCAGGATTGCAGCCACGAGTGTGTGGGTTTGCATCATTTTGCTGCAAGATCATGCGCTAGTTCCAGCGCCCATGCATCCAGCACCCGCCAGACCCCTTGCCCCACCTGGGAAGCTCAGGCATGACAGGCATGCCGCGTCGATCACGGAGAGATGTAGATTGCCTGTATGTAGCGCCTACAGCAATGATAATCTTGAGGAGCGTCTCGGGTTAGCCCGGTGAACAAACCCTCTCGCCCCGTAACCATGGCCTCCTCCTCCGCAGTCGATGCGATCGTTCGTCCGGCGTTCCGTTCGCCGCGCCGGGTGACTATCACCCTTCCCTATGCCACTTATCACGACTTGCAGGAGCGCGCCGATGATGAGGGACGCTCCCTGAGCAACCTGGCTGCCTTTCTGCTGGAGTCATCACTCCAGGAAAAAAATGATGTGGCGTCCAACGCCCCAGCACCAGCAGGCGATTTGATCAACATCTTTCACTGATCCAGAGTCCCCGGCTCCATCCGTTGTGGCCTATCAGGTTGAAGGCTTCGCCCGCCTTCAATCCCCTGGGACCGGATCGGCGCTTGGATCGGCAGCGGCACCCTGGGAGAGTTGCTGATCAATCAGCTCAAGCGCAATCTCGCTGATGTCCCGTCCGCTCCGGCGGGCTCGTTGCAGCAGTGCCCGCCAGAGTGCGTCGGAGAGCTCCACCGACACAGCCCTGGGGAACCTGTCTGGGTCCAGGGACCAGGCGATGGGTTGGTCGGGGGTGGGCTGGATGTCCAAGGGGGAAAAAGGGGAGGGGGGGGCATGGAATGCTCCGATCTAGCCAGTCCTCGGGCATCGGCTGAATCGGACCAGAACTCCAGAAGGTGCAAGCAGCAGCCATCGCGATGATCTGGGCTGCTGCTGGAGGCCTCGCAACCGTTCGCGGGGCTGGCACTCAAGTGGCAACAACCGTTTACACCGCAGAGTCACTGGACTTTTACTAATGATTCTAAATCAACTATTGCCCATGATACAACAGCCAGTGCCGGGGCAATTGCGGCGGATACGATGAAACCGTTCGCCAGGCCGGAGCCGGCAGCGGATAACAGCAAATCCAGCAGCGAATATGGAGCAAAGCACTTCGCTGCAAAAGTGCATATGCACTTGCCTCGATGGGTCTGGTGTCGTCTGTACCCTTATCAACATTGACCCAATACCGTTGTCTCGCATCACCATCACGCTGGACGACAGCCAGCACCGCTCGCTCAAGCTGCTCAGCATCCTTGAGAACAAAACACTCGCCCAGGTGCTTCAGGAAGCGATTCAGGACCACCTGCAGCGCAAGGGGGCCGACAGACTGGAGGTCACCCAGGGCCAGGAGCTTGGCGGTAACGGCTGAGCGCCGGCGCTCTGTTCCAGCCTCCGCCTGCCCCTGATCATGCGGCATTGGATCGCGGCCGGGAGGCCACAAGGCTGTGCAAGCAACGGGGGGGCCCATCCCGCCGGGGGACCGCCTCAGCTCCGTTGTGGCCCCTGAGCAGTCCGGGGCCCAGGTGACAGGCCCCTGGGCCCTGGCACAGGCCCGAATGCCAGGCAGCCCAGGGCCAGGGGCAAAGGGCACAAAAAAGGAGGGCCGTAGCCCTCCCGGTGATGCTGAGCAGATCAGACGCAGGGTCTGATCCTGGGCGATCAGTAGTCGAAGTCGCCGCCGCCCATGCCACCGCCGCCAGCGGGAGCGGCATCCTTCTTCTCAGGCAGATCGGCGACGATGCACTCGGTGGTGAGAACCATGCCAGCGATCGAAGCTGCATTCTGCAGACCGGAGCGGGTCACCTTGGCGGGATCGACGATGCCGGCGGCCAGCATGTCGACGTACTCGCCGGTGGCGGCGTTGTAGCCCTCATTGAAGGGCTTATTGCGCACGTGCTCGGCCACGACAGCACCATTGGCACCGGCGTTTTCTGCAATCCGCTTGAGCGGGGCGGTGAGGGCGGAAGCCACGATCGTGGCTCCGATCAGCTCCTCGCCGCTGAGATTGGCCGCAGCCCACTCCTCCAGGGCAGGAGCCAGGTGGGCCAGGGTGGTGCCACCACCGGGAACGATGCCCTCCTCAACGGCCGCCTTGGTGGCGTTGATCGCGTCTTCGAGGCGGAGCTTCTTGTCCTTCATCTCGGTTTCGGTGGCCGCGCCCACCTTCACCACCGCCACGCCACCGCTGAGCTTGGCGAGACGCTCCTGCAGCTTCTCCTTGTCGTAAGAAGAATCGGTCTCCTCGATCTGCTTGCGGATCTGCTCGACCCGAGCCTTGACAGCCTCCTCGTTGCCTTCGGCCACGATCGTGGTGGTGTCTTTGTTGATCGTGATCCGGCGGGCGGTGCCGAGGGAATCGATCTTGGCGTTCTCGAGCTTCAGACCGGCGTCTTCCGTGATCAGCTGGCCGTTGGTCAGAACAGCGATGTCCTCCAGCATGGCCTTGCGGCGATCACCGAAGCCGGGCGCCTTGACGGCAGCCACATTCAGCACACCGCGCAGACGGTTGACCACGAGGGTGGCCAGGGCTTCCTTCTCAATGTCCTCGGCGATGATCAGCAACGGCTTGCCGGTGCGGGCAATCTGCTCGAGAACGGGCACCAGATCCTGGACCAGGGCGATCTTCTTATCGGTGATCAGGATGTAGGGATCATCCAGCACCGCCTCCATCCGCTCGGTGTCGGTGGCGAAGTAGGGGGAGATATAGCCCTTGTCAAAGCGCATGCCTTCGGTGACCTCCAGCTCGGTGGTCATCGACTTGCCTTCCTCCAGGGAGATCACACCCTCTTTGCCAACCTTGTCCATGGCATCAGCGATCATCCGGCCCACCTCTTCGTCGTTGCCGGCGGAGATGGTGCCGACCTGGGCGATGGCATTGCTGTCGCTGATCGGCTTGGCGTGCTCCTCGATCTTCTTGACCAGGAAGTCGGAGGCCTTGTCGATGCCACGCTTCAGGGTAATCGCATTGGCGCCGGCGGCCACGTTACGCAGGCCCGCCTTGACCATGGCGTGGGCCAGAACGGTGGCGGTGGTGGTGCCGTCACCGGCGGCATCATTGGTCTTGGAAGCGGCCTGACGGATCAGGGCGACACCGGTGTTCTCGATGTGATCTTCGAGCTCGATCTCCTTGGCGATGGTGACGCCGTCGTTGATGATCTGGGGAGCACCAAACTTCTTCTCCAGCACCACATTGCGGCCCTTCGGACCGAGGGTGACAGCAACTGATTCGGCGAGAATGTCAATGCCCCTCTCGAGGGCGCGGCGAGCTTGCTCGTTGTAAATGATGCGCTTGGCCATGGAAAACCTTGGAAGGGGAAGGACGAGAGGAAAAAGTGAGAATGACCGAGGATGCCAGCCGTCTCTGGGGGGATGGTT
Organism: uncultured cyanobacterium; assembly: GCA_903935205.1. Taxonomy (GTDB): domain Bacteria; phylum Cyanobacteriota; class Cyanobacteriia; order PCC-6307; family Cyanobiaceae; genus Cyanobium. The sequence continues at coordinate 35,946 of CAIZQU010000116.1, forward strand.
GGCAACCCTGGGTCCCAGAAGTGTTGGGATCCGCCGGGTCAGGCAGTCCAATCAGGGCGCCACCGGCAGAATCACTCGCTCGAATCACACGATGGGACCAAGGCGACGCATGGGTGAGTCCTTGGCAGCCAATGCGGCGATTCGTGTCAGCGACAGCGTTGGAAGTCGGGCTCAGAATTCCTGCAGGGCGTTAGCGGCCTTGGAAGCTTTCTTCGCTGCGTACTGATCGCTGAGAGACGTGATCAACCGATCAGGGATCAGCTGACGATGGCGAGGATGTCCTTCTCGGAGAGAAGCACGAATTCATCGGTGCCGAGTTTGATGTCGGTGCCGGCGTACTTGCTGTAGAGGACCTTGTCGCCGATGCTCACCTCAGGAGCCTGGCGGGAACCGTCGTCGTTGCGCTTGCCGGGGCCGACCTGAACCACCTCTCCCACCTGTGGCTTCTCCTTGGCGGTATCGGGAAGGAGGATGCCACCGGCGGTCTTCTCTTCGGACTCCGACACCTTGATGAAGATGCGGTCGCCGAGAGGTTTGACGGTGGAGACGCTGAGAGAAACAGCAGCCATGGGGTATCGCGAAAAAATTGGGCTCGGATTGGACGCTTTGGCACTCGCGCCCATCGAGTGCCAACTTAGGGGGACGCCCCTGCGCCGGACCAGGGCGTGCCGGTTCGGGTGACCGAACCCGCCGGGGCGGTCCGGTTGTCGCGGCCCAGCCGTCGCGGCCCTTCCGCAGCTGGTCCGAGCCTCCTGCCGCCACGGTCGGACGCAGTGATAAGGTTGCGCGGCTTCAGGCGGGTTGGAACCCCCTGCGCGCTCCCCGCGACTCTTCTTTCCCTATGGCTGCTGCTGCTCCCGCCGCCTCCGGCACAACCGGCGCTTCCGGCACCCAGGGTGTTGTGAAGCAGGTGATCGGCCCGGTGCTGGACGTCGAATTCCCCGCCGGCAAGCTGCCCCGCATCTACAACGCCCTGCGCATCACCGGCCGCAACGCCGCTGGCCAGGATGTGGCCCTGACCGCCGAAGTGCAGCAGCTGCTGGGCGATCACCGCGTCCGTGCCGTGGCGATGAGCAGCACCGATGGTCTGGTGCGCGGCATGGCTGCCACCGACACCGGCGCTCCGATCTCCGTACCGGTCGGCGAGGCCACCCTTGGCCGCATCTTCAACGTGCTCGGCGAGCCCGTCGATGAGCGGGGCCCCGTCGCCACCTCGACAACCGCGCCGATCCACCGGGAAGCCCCCCGCCTGACCGAGCTGGAAACCAAGCCGAAGGTGTTCGAAACCGGCATCAAGGTCATCGACCTGCTGGCCCCCTATCGCCAGGGTGGCAAGGTCGGCCTGTTCGGTGGCGCCGGCGTGGGCAAGACGGTGCTGATTCAGGAGCTGATCAACAACATCGCCAAAGAGCATGGTGGTGTTTCCGTATTCGGTGGCGTCGGTGAGCGCACCCGTGAGGGCAATGACCTCTACGAGGAATTCAAGGAATCCGGAGTGATCAACTCCGAGGATCTCTCGAAATCCAAGGTTGCTCTGTGCTATGGCCAGATGAACGAGCCCCCCGGTGCTCGCATGCGTGTCGGACTCTCGGCTCTGACCATGGCTGAGCACTTCCGCGATGTCAATAAGCAGGACGTGCTGCTGTTCATCGACAACATCTTCCGTTTCGTTCAGGCCGGCTCCGAGGTGAGCGCCCTGCTCGGCCGCATGCCTTCCGCCGTGGGCTACCAGCCCACCCTGGGCACCGACGTGGGTGAACTGCAGGAGCGCATCACCTCCACTCTCGAGGGTTCGATCACCTCGATCCAGGCCGTCTATGTGCCCGCCGACGACCTGACCGACCCTGCTCCCGCCACCACCTTCGCCCACCTCGACGCCACCACCGTGCTCAGCCGCGGCCTGGCCTCCAAGGGCATCTACCCCGCCGTCGACCCGCTCGATTCCACCAGCACAATGCTGCAGCCCTCGGTGGTGGGTGATGAGCACTACCGCACCGCCCGCGCCGTGCAAAGCACCCTGCAGCGCTACAAGGAGCTGCAGGACATCATCGCCATCCTCGGCCTCGACGAACTCTCGGAAGACGACCGCCGTACGGTGGATCGTGCCCGCAAAATCGAGAAGTTCCTGTCCCAGCCTTTCTTTGTGGCTGAGATCTTCACCGGCATGCCTGGCAAATACGTGAAGCTCGATGACACCATCAAGGGCTTTAATCAGATCCTGGCCGGCGAACTTGACGACCTCCCTGAAGCCGCCTTCTACCTCGTCGGCAACATCGACGAAGTCAAGGCCAAGGCCGCCAAGATTCTCTCCGAATCCAAGAGCTGAGCGGAGCCATCCTGATGTCATTCACCCTTCGCGTTCTCGCTCCCGATCAGAGCGTCTTTGACGGCAGCGCCGACGAGGTGATCCTGCCCAGCACCACCGGCCAGCTCGGAGTTCTCACCGGTCACGTATCGATGCTCACCGCCCTCGACAGCGGTGTGCTGCGGGTCCGCGAGGGCAACAGCTGGAAAGCCATTGCCCTCAGCGGTGGCTTCGCCGAGGTCGATGCCGACGAGGTCACGGTGTTGGTTAATGCTGCCGAACTCGGAAGCAACATCGACACCGCCACCGCCGAAAAGGCCTTCGAAGCAGCTCAGCAGCTCTTCAACGGCTTCGAGGGCAAACCCTCCAGTCCCGAAAAGATCAAGGCCGAGAAGTCCCTGGCCAACGCCCGGGCCCGCCTCTCCGCTTCCCGCGCCGGCTGAACCACCCGCCGATTCACCCCAGCCCGATCCGACCTCTGTCGGGTCGGGCTTTTTCGCTGAAGGCCCCTGTGCCCCCCCGCACCAGCCTCCTCACCCCCAAGCCTCCGCCAGGGTGAGCGGCGCTACAGCCGCATCAGCCCCCGGCGCCAGCGCCCGCACCGCCGCTCACCCTGGCCCCCACCCATGGCTCTGCGCCTGCTTCTCGACACCGCCGACCCCGAGGCCTGGAACCAGTGGCTGCCGAGCGGATTGTTCGAGGGTGTGACCACCAACCCCAGCCTGCTGCGGCGGGCCGGGCTGCCCTGCCAACTGGATGCCATCGCGGAGCTGAGCCAGCGGGCCCTGGACCTTGGTGTCACGGAACTGCACCTGCAGGCCTGGGGTGAGGAGCCGGCGACGTTGGCTGATCGCGGAGCGGCCCTGGCGGCCCTGGCGCCTGGGAAGGTGCTGGTGAAGCTACCGATCACCCGGGCAGGAGCCGCGGCTGCGCGGCAGCTGATCGCAGCCGGGGTACCGGTGACGTTCACCGCCTGCTACGGGGCCGAGCAGGTACTGGTGGCCGCCGCTCTGGGGGCCCGTTACATCGCCCCCTATCTGGGTCGGATCGATGATCTGGGCGGCGATGGCCACGGCGAACTGGTGGTGATGCAACGGGCCCTCGACGGGGTGGGGGCAGCGACGCGGCTGCTGGTGGCCAGCCTGCGCGCCCCCTCAGACCTGAGTCGCCTGGCGGCCGCCGGGCTGAACACCTTCACCCTGTCCCCGGCCCTGGCGGCGGCCCTATTGGCCCATCCCGCCACGGAAGCGGCGGCCAGGCAGTTCGAGAACGACGCCATGGAGCGGGGAGGCAGCCCCACGGATTCCTAAGCTCGGCCCCTCGACAGGAGGGCATGGGCACAGGGCGACGGCTGGGGCAGCAACTGGCGGAATGGCTAGCCACCGGCACCGCCGGTCTGGATAACGGCCTGGCGCTGGGGAATCGGCTCTGCGATCTGCTCGGTGCCGACCAGGCCCTGGCGGGCCCGTTGCGGGATCTGGCCCGGCGACCATTGCTGCGCCAGGCGATGCAAAGTCAGGGCATGGCGCGACGCAGTGCCCTGCGGGCCCTGGTCAGCGATCTGGAGAGCACCTATGCGCCGCGGGTGCTTGCGGAATTGGTGGACCTGCTGGAGGCCGCCCTCGGCGAGGCCGGGCTTCACGATGCCGGCTTCGGAATGGGTGATCGCCGGGAGCAGGAAGCGAAACCGACGGTGCTGCGGGCCAGCCCGGGAGGCGGCGACGACGGCTGGATCGTCGCTGGCGGTGGGGCCACACCCCAACCCAGCCCGCCGCCCAGCTGGATTCCGGACGGGGCTCCGGGGCCTGGGCCGTCGAACGGTGGAACGGCGGCCGGATCATCGCCGCCGCTGGCGACGGGGGTGGGGGTGGGGGTGGGGCGAGATCCGCTGGCACCCCAGGCGGCCAGCGGCGGCGGCGCCCCCATCCCCCCAGCAACCCGGCGACGGCATCTCCAGCGCAGCGCCACACGGCTGCTCCGCTCCCTCGGGCACCGGTTGCGCCCGCTCGCTGCCGGTCTGGCCCTTGCCGCCGCCATGGCGCTGGTGTTGTCCTGGCTGGCGGGAGTGCTGGATCAGCTCGTGTTCGAGCCCTGGCAGTGGAGCGGCGGCCAGGCCCTGGTGCTGGTGCTGGTGCTGCCCCAGCTGCTCACCATCGGCCCGTTCGCCAAGGCCCGCCAGGCCGCTGTCCTGAGCCAGGAGCAAAGCGGTGAGATCGGCCAGGCCTGGCGCTGGGTGACGGCCCCCTGGATCCACGACCGCCACAGCGAGGCGATCCTGCACGGCCTGGTGCTGTTGCTGATCCTCGGCCCCTCTCCCCTTCCGCTCGAGGACGGCGTGTTGCGCTATGCCCTGACCGCCCTGGCGACGATGGCCCTGGCCTGCCTGAGCGCGGGCACCCTGGGGTTGAGGGGGCAGCGCTGGGCCGGGGCCTCCGGGGTCAGCGGAGCCCTGATCGGTCTGGCGGCCTGCCACAGCCTGCTGCGTTGGCGGGAGATCAGCTTTGCGCTCGGCAGCCAGGCGGTGCCGGCCTGGGTGCTGCTGGTGGTGGTGGGTTGCCTGCAGCTGGTCTGGATCCTGCCGCGGCGGGGGCAGGAGGCGGGCGGCCGGGGCCGCGACCGGCTGTTGAGCTCCCAGTGGTTCTGGGGTCTGACCCTGGGGATCGCCTGGGGCGTTCTGAGCTGGCTGGTGAGCCTGCTGCCCAGCGGCGGTGGTGCGGCGGGCTGATCAGCCCAGGGCGGCCCCCATGAACCGCGCCCAGACCTCGGTGGCCAGCACACTGGTGGCCGCCTCGGCGGGACGGTTGTCGTCATTGCCCATCCAGATGGCGGTGAGGATGCCGGCAGCGGGGGAATAACCGACGAACAGCACATCGACTCCATCGTTGGTGGTGCCGGTCTTGCCGCGGGCATCGGTGATCCTTGCCGCCGCCCGGCCGGTACCCTCGCTGACCACCAACCGCAGCAGGCCATCCATGCGAGCGGCGACGGCCGGATCGAGCAGCTGCCGCGGCGTTTCGCCCACCGGATCGCTGATCGCCTGGGAGGGGCAGTCGGCCCCATCAGCGCCACCAGGACAGAGCCCCAGGTCGATGATCCGCCGCACCCCGTGCATCGGCACGGAGCGTCCCCCGTTGGCCACCACCGCATAGGCCCGCGCCAATTCATAGAGGTAGGTGGCATCGCCGCCGAGCACCATGTTGTGATCGGGGCGCAGCGCTGTGCTGATGCCCAGCCGCCGGGCCTGGGCGATCACCGTATCGAGACCGACCCGGTCGGCCAGGCGCAAGGCCACCACGTTCTCGGACCTGGCGAAGCCGCTGGCGACACTGGTGCTGCCATCGGCTCCGACCGGGCCGTGGCCGCAGCCGGCCACCGGCCCGAGCGGGGCGCAGGAGATCCGTTCGCCGGGTTCGATGCCGCGGGCCAGGGCGGCGAGGAAGGTGAACAGCTTGAAGGTGGAGCCGGGTTGGCGCAGGGCCTGGACCCGGTCATAGGCGCTGCGGCCGTAATCGCGCCCACCCACGTAGGCCAGGATGTCGCCGCTGCGTAGATCGAGACTGATCAACGCCGCCTGGCTGACGCCGAGGGGTTCAGCCTGGCGATCGATGAAGCGGCGCAGCTCTGTTTCGGCCAGCTGCTGCAGGCGGGGATTGATGGTGCTGATCACGGCGTAATTGCCGCCACCGCGCTCGGGGTCGAGGTTGAGGCCGAAGCGGCGGCCCTGCAGTTCGCCGCGCACGTAATCGGCGAAGAAGGGGTGGCTGCGGTAGGCGGACACGCCACCACAGGCGGAGGGATCGATGTTGAGGGGACGTCGCTGGGCGTCGCGCAGGGCGTCCTGGCCGATGTAACCCTCCTCATGCATGCGCCGCAGGACAAGATTGCGGCGCTGCACCGGCGCCCAGTTGTCGAGGGCACCATCCGACGGCTGGGGGGCCAGGCAGGGGCTGTAGCCATTGGGACTGGGCAGCAGCCCCACCAGGAAGGCGGATTCGGCCAGGTCGAGCTGGCGAGCCGACTTACGGAAATAGAGCTGGGCGGCCTGCTCGAAGCCCTCGCTGCCCAGGCCGAGGGGGGCCCGGTCGAGGTACATCTTCAGGATCCGGTTCTTGCTGAAGGCTGTCTCCAGCTGCCAGGCCACCCAGAGTTCGCGCAACTTGCGCTCGACGCTCACGGCATGACCCACCGCCGGGTCATAGAGACGGGCCACCTGCTGGGTCAGACCGCTGCCGCCGCCCGACCCCTGGATCAGGGCCCGCAACGTGCCGAACAGATCGAGGCCGCTGTTCCAGCCGAAGCGGGCATCCTCCGAAGCCAGGAGCGCCTGCTGCAGGGTCTGGGGGTAATCGGCGAGGCTGGGCAGGGCCGTGGCGGCCCCCTCGCCCGCATCGATGCGGCGAAAATCGGCCGCCAGGATCTTGAGGGGCCCGCCGTAGAAGCGGATCGTCGAGCCCCCCGCCACGCTGCTCACCAGCAGCAGACCGCTGACCAGAACGCCGGAACCCACCAGAGCGATCAGGCCGAGGCCATGGATCGCCCCCTCCATGGGGCTGCGGGGATGGCTGTAGCGCAGGCTTGGGGTGGCAGGGCCCTTCAGGGGGGAGCCCAGCAGCACCCTGTCGCCATGGCGCAGGCCGATGGCGCGGATGCGGCGATCGCGCCAGAACAGGCCGTTGGTGGCGTGGAAGTCCTCGAGGCGATGGTTGCGGCCTTGCGGGTGCTCCCGCTCCAGCACCGCATGGATCCGACTGACGCCGGGCGCCTCGACCCGCAACTCGCAGAGGGGATCGCGGCCGATCCGCAGACGCTCGTCACCGAGGGGCAGGCGGCCGGTGCAGACATCACCGCTCCAGAGCTCCAAGGCGGCCTGGCAACGGGTCAGACCGGCCCAGGCCTCAACCAGGGCCTGGCGGCGGCGGGGCCAGGGTGCCGGGTTGCGCAGGGCCTGCACCAGGGCCGCCCAGGGGGCCAGCGCTGCGGCCAGGCTGCCAGGGCCGATGGGGCCGGACAGGCTGGTGGGTCCGGGTGTTGGGTGTCTGCCGGTGGCAGCCGGGTCCGGGGACAGCGGCGGAGAAGGCTGTGGCCCCATAGGCTACCGGGGTGAGCAGTTCGCAGCAGTGCAGCGACCGCGGGATCCCTGGGCCCCCTTTCGAATCGGGATCGCCCTGAGCATCGGTCTTTATGCCCTGCGTGCCGCCCTGGTGACCACCCCGCTGGGGGCGATCCCGGGCTATGTGCTGCTGCTGCTGGTGCTGGGGGCCCTGGCCCTGGCCCTGGGAGCCCTGCTCTGGCCGGGGCGGGTGGTGTTCTGGCGCGAGACAGCGCCGGGCCCGGAGGCCCTGGGGCCCGGCAGCGGCGGCCGTGGCCGGCGTGGCGGCGGGATCGGCAGCGCTGGCCCGGGCGGCGGCCGGGTCGGTGGCAGCGGCCGGGGCCAGGGATGAGCGAGGCAGCCTCCCTGGTGCGACTGGGCCTGGCGGACCAGCCGATCCGCCTCGATCCCCAGCGGCCGCTGACGATCGGCCGCGACCCCAGCTGCGGCCTGGCCCTTCCCGGGGAGCGGGGGCTGTCGCGGCGCCATGCCGAACTGCGGCGCCAGGCGGACGGCTCCTGGCTGCTGTGCGACCTGGGCAGCAGCAACGGCACCTGGATCGGAGAGGAGCGGTTGGAGGGCTGCCGCCCCCTGCGGGAGGGGGATCTGATCCGGCTGGGTCGCCAGGGCCCGGCCCTGGTGTTCCGGGCCGCAATGGCGTCGCCGGGACCGGCCCCCGACCATCCATCGCCGACCCGCTCTCAGGCCGCCACCCCAGCGGCTGCGGTGGCCAGGCCGAGCCCCCCCAGCCCCAGGCGCACCCCGGCGGCGGTCCCGATGGATGCCGAGCCAGCCGTCCCATCGGGATCGCTCCGGCCGGCAGGCCGCGGCGGGCCGGTCGCCAGCCCCAGCGGCACGATCACGGTGGCGGGGCGGCCGGTGCCCCTCGACCAGATCGAGGAGGTCAGCCTGCGGCGCCAGGCCCGCCATCCCCACAGCTTCAGCTGGTGGGTGCTGGTCTGCCTGAGCGGCCTGCTGCTGCTGCCCTTCCGGGTGGCGTTCGTGGTGGTGGAGGTGGCCGCCCTGGTGCTCTGGCTGGGGCCCGGCAGCCGCCAGGATCATCTGCTCAGCCTCACCCTGCGGGATGGCCTGGCCCTGCGGCATCGTTTCCAGGACCGGGCCACCGCCGAAGCCCATCTGCAGGGCATCCGCCGGGCCCTGGGCTGGAGCGAGGCGCCATGAGTTCCGCCAAGGTCGGTCCAGGGCCCGGCGGGGTGACGGCCGCGGTCGGGCCCAGGCCCCGCCGCACAGCCTGAGCGGAGGGGTCCACGGCGATGCGCTGGCTGCTCAGCCCCGGTTCCACCCATCGGTTCGCGGATCTGCCCGAACCGGTCACGATCCTGCGGGGCCTGGGGGGCGGCAGCCAGGGACAGGTGTTCGCCGTGCGCCTGGGGGGGGAGGAGCTGGCCCTGAAGTGGTATTTGCCCGGCTTCCTGGCCCGGGACCGGGGGCTGGAGGGTCGACTGCAGGAGAGCATTCGCCGCGGCTCCCCCGGCGCCGCCTTCCTCTGGCCCCTCGCTCTGCTGCGCCCAGAAGCGCCGCTGGCGGGGGTCGGCCGTTCCGCTGGCACGGGCGGTGCTGATGGGCGGGGCCAGGGGCTCAGCACCGCTGGCTGGGGCTATCTGATGCCGCTGCGCCCCCCCAGCTACCGCGGGGCAGTGGATCACGCCGCCGGACGGCTGACGATCAGCCTGGCCAACGTGCTGCGCTGCGCCTTTCAGCTGGCCAGCGGCTTCCACGACCTCCACAGCCTGGGCCTCTGTTACAAGGATGTCTCTCTCGGCAATGTGTTCCTCGATCCGGAGCGGGGCCGGATTCTGATCGGCGATAACGACAACGTGGCGGTGAGCGGCGACGGCAGCGGAGCCGTGATCGGCACCTGGGGATTCATGGCGCCGGAGGTGGCGCTGGGCCAGGCCCGACCCAGCGCCAGCTCGGATCTGTTCGCCCTGGCGGCGCTGCTGTTCCAGCTGCTCACCCGCCATGACCCGTTCAAGGGGGCCCTGGAGCTGGCGATCCCCTGCCTCGACCTTCCCCATCGGCGCCGGCTCTATGCCGAGGATCCGGTCTTCATCTTCGATCCGCGCGACGGGCGCAACCGACCCGATCCGATCGAGCACGGGGCGGCGCTGCTCACCTGGCCGATCTACCCCCGGACCCTGCAGCAGCTGTTCGAGCGGACCTTCGGACCCGGCCTGCGCGATCCGGTCCAGCGCACCCTCACCGGCGAATGGCGCCAGGTCCTGGCGGCCTGTCTCGACCAGCGGCGCCTCTGCCCAGCCTGCGGCGAGGAGAACTTCGTGGAACCGCGGGCCAGCGGGCTCTGCTGGGCCTGCGCCGCCCCCCTGCCGCCGCCACCGCGGCTGCTGGCCCCGGCCGGGGTGGTGAGCGTGGCCGCCGGCAACGAGCTGCACCGCCACCATCTCGATCCCCTGGCGGCGGAGGCGATCGACCAACCCTTGGCGCGGGTGGAGGCCCACCCCAACCGGCCGGCTCTGCTGGGGCTGCGCAATCTCTCCACCCATCCCTGGACCCTGACCCTGGCCGGGGGTGAGACGATCACGGTGGCCCCTGGCGAGACCGCTGGCCTCGCCCGCAGCCGCGAGCTTCGCTCGGCGGCCGGGCAGATCCGGATCGAGCCCTGAGGCCGTTCCAGGAGCCGGGCCGGCATCCGGCCAGGGCGGCGGCCAGACCGGGCGCCAGGCACCCGATCCTGACGCTCCGGCCGCCAGGCCCGCCAGGCCCGCCACCAACCGACTCCCCCCAGCTCCCGCTCCCCAGCTCCCGCTCCCCAGCTCCACCCCGCCACGCACCGGCTTCCCCCGGCACTTTCGATGGCCTTCCCCAATGTCCGCCTGGCCAGCAGGCCACTGCACTTCATCTACCTCTGCGACTGCTCCGGGTCGATGGAGGCCCAGGGCAAGATCCAGTCGTTGAACCAGGCGATTCGCCAGTCGCTGCCCGATATGGCCGCCGTGGCCAGGGAGAACCCGGAGGCGCGCCTGCTGGTGCGCGCCCTGCGCTTCGCCGACCGCGCCGCCTGGCACATCCAGCATCCGACCCCGGTGGAGGAGCTGCACTGGCTGGATCTGCAGGCCGGCGGGGTGACGGCCATGGGCGAGGCCCTGGAGCTGCTGGCGGCGGAACTGCGCAGTCCGCCGATGGAACAGCGAGCCCTGCCGCCGGTGCTGGTGCTGATCTCCGATGGCCAGCCCACCGATTGCTTCGACGCGGGGCTGGCGACCCTGATGGCCGAACCCTGGGCCCGGCGGGCGGTGCGATTGGCGATCGCGATGGGCCACGACGCCGACGAGGAGGTGCTGCAGCGCTTCATCGGTCCAGGCCCCTCCCTGCCGCCGGGAGAGGTGCCGGGGGCGAGCGGCGAGATGCCACGCCATGGACCTGGCGCCTCCCCCCGCCGGCCGCTGCGGGCCAACAACGCCACCACCCTGGCCCGTTACATCCAGTGGGCTTCGACGGCGGTGGTCGGAGCCGCCTCGAGCAGCGCCAGCCGGATCAGCGGCGCCGCCACCGACCAGGGCAACGTGCCGCTGCCGGAGCTGCCGCCGACGGAACTCGATCCGCTCGACGATCCCGACCCGCTCAAGTGGTGAGGGGGCAATGCTGAACAGCTGGTCGCCACCGCTGGTGCACAGCAGCGCCGGAGCCTCCCATCGGCGCCGGGGCCAGCCCTGCCAGGATGCCTCCCTGATGGCCGAGCTGGCCGGGGCCGATGGCACGGCCCTCACCCTGATGGCCGTCGCCGATGGCCATGGAGCGCCGGCCTATCGCCACAGCGCCGTAGGGAGTGCGGCCGCCTGCCAGGCGGCCGGGGAGGCGGTGGCCGAGGCCCTGGCCCAGCCCGGTGGGAACTGGCGGCAGCCCGATCCCGACACCCTGGAGCGCTGGCTGGCCCGGGAGCTGCCGGAGGTGATCCGGCGGCGCTGGCTGGCAGCGATCGGGCGGCACTGGGAGGCTCAGGCAGAGGGGAAGACGGCGCCACCGTTCCAGCCGCGGCCCTACGGCACCACCCTGGGGCTGGTGCTGGTGACAGCGGGCTGGTGGGCCTGCACCGGCCTGGGGGACTGGGATCTGGTGCTGATCGATGCGGATGGCGCCCGGCTGCTCAGCCAGGAGGAGGGGCTGGGCGGCGGCGGTGAAGCCACCGCCAGCCTGGCGGCCGGCGGCTGCGGCGACGGGAGCCGTGGTGGTGGTGATGCGCCGTTCCCCTTCCGCTGGCACTGGTTCGGGCTGGATCCGGACGCCTCCCCCTTCGCCCTGGTGCTCAGCACCGACGGCATCCGCAAGTCGTGCGCCAGCGACGCCGATTTCCTGGCCCTGGCCAGCTGGCTGGCCACGGGCATGGCAGCCCCCGCCCTGGAAGACAGCCTGGAGCGGATCAGCCGCGAGGGCTGTGGCGACGATGTGAGTGTGGCGATCGTGCGCTGGGGAGCGATCGGCGCGGCATCGCAACCGCAACCGGGTGTTCAGGACCTGCAGGCGGCCCGGGGGCCGCAAGCCAGCGGTCTGGCCGGCGGCGACGCTGATCCGGCCCCGGGCGGCCGGATCAGCGCAGGTGATCGCCCCCAGGGGTCAGCGATGGCATCGGTGGCCGACCGCGGGACCCTGGCGGCCGGGGTGATGGAGGTTCCCATGGACGATCGAGAGGCTCCGGGACCTCCAGGCGGTCGGGGTGGTCCGGGCCGTTCAACGAGCCCGGTCCAGCCGGGCGGCCGCTGGATGGTGGCGGGCCTGATGGGCCTGGCGGCCGTTGGTACTTCGATCGGCCTGCGGCTGCCCCAGCGGCTGGTGCCGGCCGGCGACCCCCTGGCCCAGGAGGTGGAGCGCCTCTGCGCCAGCCCGGGCCTGGCTGCGGCGGCCCTCGCCAGCCGCCGCAGCCAGTTCGAGGGACTGCGGCAGGGCCGGCTGCGCCGCGGCGACCTGCTGGCCCAGCAACAGCGGGACCCCCTCGGAGCCCTGATCGCCAGCACCTTCCCGACCCCGACCCCGAAAGCGAACCCGACAGCGACCGCACCCCCTACGGTGTCCCCATCAGCCGCCCTTCCCCTCGCCGCTCCATCAGCCGCTTCCGCTCCAGCGGCGGCGACGCCCCCCCCGAGCGCTCAAGCCTCCCCGGCAGCGACCGCGACCGGGGGCATGGCCAGGCTGGCGGCCCCGGGGCGGCCCTGCCCGGCCCTGAACCAGGCCCTCGACAGCCTCTGGGGCCGCAGCGGAGCAGTGCCAGCCCTCGACCAGGGTCTGGCCGTTGCCGACGACTCCAGCGGCGGGCCCCGGTCCCAGGCGCCCGCCCCGATGGCCTCCCCCCCAGGGAAGGGTCGGGCCGTGGCGGCGGCAGAGGGAGCGACAGCCCGCCAGGAGGCGGCGATCCGTACGGTCCTGGCGCTCTACGGCGCCCTGGCCCGCGGCGATGGTGCCAGTGCGCGGGCCTACCTGGGGGCCGGCGCCGCCGACCAGTTCGATTCCATCCTGTTCCGGCCGTTCGCGAGGGTGGAGCTGGAGGCTCTGAGGCCGATCGTGCGGGCGAGCGAGCAGCAGCCTGAGGCGAACGGGCAGAACCCGGAGGGTGCGAGCGTCGAGGGCAAACCCCTGGGCGGGGAGCAGCGGCCGGACCAGGAGGGCGGCACCGTGATCCTGGCGGGGGTGGTGCGGCTGGTGGACCGCGAGGGGCGGATCCAGCGGGAGAGACGCACCTTCCTGGTAGGGCAGGAGGGTGGCGTGATGCGCGTCACCGCCAGCGCCTTCGGAGCGGTGCTCGAAGCGGACGAACGACAACGGCCATGACCCGCAAGGGACCATGGCCGCGATGGCTGAAGTGGGGGCGGGCCCTCAGGCGGTCCCGCGGAATCAGGCGGTCCCGCAGAAGGTGATGTCGGGGAACTTGAGCTTGGCCTCATCGAGGGACTTGCCGCGCCCCTCCTCCTGCCAGTAGTTGATCACCTCGGTGGCCTTGTTGAGGATCTCGACCCGCTCGTTGTCGGTGATCCAGCTCTTGCCTTCGAGCTCGCTCTTGAGGGTTTCCCAGGCGTCCTCGCGGGGCCAGAAGAAGTAGGCGGTGAGGGGGCTGGGGCCGCCGCCCACGATCTGGTCCACGGCCAGGGCGACGTTGTCGGGCAGCCAGAGGATCTTGAGCAGGAAGCGGCCCTCATCGGCCTTGGGGGTGTAACCGGAGGGAACCCCGTCTTCGTCGATGGTGGCGGTGGCCAGGGCGGCACTGCCGCCCCGCAGCACCGGACGCCCCTGGACCGGCGCAGCGGCGGGGTCGCCGGCGACCGCTCCGAGCTCCTCAGCATCCCCGAGCTCGGCGAGTTCCGCCGCCGCGGCTCCGGCTTCCGTCGTCGACACGCTCATGGTCTCGGTGCTCAAGGGGTTAAGGGGCAAAGAGCTATCTTACAAGCCGAGCCGTCCCGGCAATCCTGGAACTGCGCGCCGTCCTGCTGTTCGACATCGATGGCGTGATCCGCGACGTGGCTGGCAGCTACCGCCGCGCCATCGTCGAAACGGTGCACCACTACAGCGGCTGGCGTCCCGATCCGGCGGCGATCGACGCGCTCAAGGGCGAAGGCCGTTGGAACAACGACTGGGAGGCCTCCCTGGAGCTGTTGCGCCGCCATGGCGACGATGGCGGCGATGGCGAGCGGCCTGGGGAGCTGCCGAGCCTGGAGGCGCTGGCGGCGGTGTTCGGAGGCTTCTATTTCGGCGGCGATCCGGAGGGTGATCCGGCCGGATGGCGGGGCTTCATCGGCTCCGAGCCGCTCCTGGTGGAGCCGCCATTCTTCCGCGAACTGGAGCAGCTCGGCGTCGCCTGGGGGTTCGTGAGCGGGGCGGAGCCGCCCTCGGCGCGGTTCGTGCTCGAGCGGCGCCTGGCCCTGGTGGATCCGCCCCTGATCGCCATGGGCGACGCCCCAGACAAACCGGACCCGAGCGGCCTGCTGCAGCTGGCTGAGGCGATCTGCCGTCGCCACGGGGGGCCGGGCCTGGGGCCCAAGGCTCCGCCGGTGGCCTATCTCGGCGACACCGTGGCCGATGTGACCACGGTGCAGCGGGCCCGCCAGCGGCTGCCCCAGCAGCGCTTCTGGAGCCTCGCCGTGGCGCCGCCCCACCTGCACGGCCCGGAGGCCAGCGAGCGCCGGCGGAGCTACGAGGAGCAGCTGCGGCAGGCCGGAGCCGATCGGATCCTCCCCCAGACCGCCGCCGTGGCGGACGCGCTGCTGGCGCTGCTGGCGCTGCTGGCCAGCGCAACGCTTCCGGCCATGACGTTCCAGGCC